>CAZJKS010000095.1:0-4910 GCA_964546695.1 uncultured Muribaculaceae bacterium
GCCGTGGGTACGTGCTCGAGGCGGCCGGTGAAGACAAGTTGCTTGAATCCGTTGCGGCGGTCGTGGGCGATGACAAGCGGGCGGAGCTCGTTGTCGAAAGTTGGCGTCTTTCTTGTGAGGCCGCGGACGACGAGGCCATTTTCGAGGCGCAGGCGCGTCTTGGCGACATGCAGGCACGGTGCAACGAGCTGGAAAAGAAATTCCAGAGCGCAAGTGAGAGGCTCAGCAAGACCGAGAGCGAGAACGTTGCGCTCAAGTCAAAGCACGCCGGTTTGGAGTCAAACGTCCGTGGTATCCTCGAATGCCTGCAAGAGGCGGCCCCGTTCTTTATTCCGGATGAAGTTGTCGCCGAAATGATGGAAGGAGATTTTCATCGCGCTCGTGCAATTTTTGAAGAGGCAAAGCGCACCGACCTTTCTCAGCTCCCCCTCTTTGGCAATAAGAAGCCCAAGGGCGAGCAGGAAGTGGTCAGGCTGCGCGAGAGGGAGCAGGACGATTGGGGTAGTGCAGGGTATGGCTTTAGCCTCGACCTTGGACAAGGCGTTTAACGGCCTCTAGTCCTTCACATAAACAAGCCCCGGCCATTGCGGTCGGGGCTTTGCTTTGGGCAGCATTTCTGCCCAATAGGCTCGCAGTCACGCCCGATAGGCGTCGCAGACGCGATTCAGACTGTCCAGAAACAGGGACGCGTCAAGATAGTAGTTCGGATATGCCTGTTTCAGGTTCTGGCTGTTATCCAGAGAGACAAGCAGGGCGTTTTTGGTCGGGTCATTCGCAGTGCTTCGCTCAAAGTTGTTGAGAAAAGCGAGTGCGGTCACGGGAGCGTCCATACGCTGCTTGTGCAGGATTGCATTGTTGGCAGTATCCAGAAGCATCAGATAGGGCCTGTTTTTCTTGCCAGCCGTCGGCTTGTCCTCCCCCGCGGCCACGGCCAGCGCACGGAGCCTTTTCCGCGCCCGGATCTCGTCGTCCAGACGCTCCAATTCAGCCACAAGTTCGCCCGGCCTCCAATCTGCAAACTCGACGTGCACCGGGCTGCCCTCGTCAAGCGAGAAAAGCGCGCTGGCAAGACAGAAAAAGCGCTTGTGAGAAGCCTGCCCCTGCCCGGTCTTGAAAGATGTCTTCTCGATGATGCCAAGGGTTTCCACGGCCGTTGCCCATGCGTGCTGTAAACGAGTCCGGATCTGGAGCTCAATTTGCAGATTGTGCAGGGCAGGCTGGTCGCTCCGCGTGTAACGAAATATCTGATGCAGACTCCGATATCCGTCCGGTTTGGGCTGCGCTATGTAATCCTTGCCCCCTCTGATATGCGTGCGATGCCCTTTGTCGGCTACCCTGTCTTGCAATTCGTACACTTCCCGAATGTTGTCCACGATAACCCGCACGCCGCCAATGTCCTGTATCTGGCCTGCCTTCATTTTGGGGAAACGCTGGAGCTTCGTGATGACAGATTCCATGCGTTTCAGCCTTCTGGCAACAATGGCGTTCGGGCAACACTGCGCAACCACGGCACGAAGTCTCATGTTGACGGCCTGCAAGGGCAGCGCGTGCATTCCGCGCCATGTGCCAAGAATGTCCATGGCGTGAGACCAGGCCGGGGTCATGATCTGTCCTGTCCGCAGCACTTCGCCCGCACGGTCAACTTCACCCCTGGTCGGCAGCTTGAGCATTTGAACAGCTCCCATTTCCGTATTGCAAGTATCTTACCCGGCGCCCTACTCAGCCTTGGCCTCTTCCCGCATGTCCTCGAGCACGTCCTCCTCTTCAAGCTCCTCTTCCGAACCCGCATTGCCAAAGCGTCTATCCCAACAGCCTTTGCATACTGGCCCATTATGCGCCACGTACTCTGGTTCCCCCTGGATAGGTCTTTTACAACATGCGCAACGTATCCTTTTGGCGCGGAATGTGAATTTCACGTTGAAAACGGGATCCTCGCCGTGGGTTTTGATGACGCCGTCACGGTCGAGCACGCCAGACAGAGTGCACCACCCGTTTTCTGGCAGACAGGCTTGCAGGGCAATGATAGCGTTCTTCACGGAAAGATTGCCCGTCTCGTTGAAGGCGATGCCAGCATATAAACGTTCATTTGATTCTTCGCTGCCGTCGAGTTCAAAAACAAATGCCATATTTCCTCCAATTCACCTTCGAGCTCCCGTCCACAATCAAGGCTCAGCAAGCGCCGGGGAAGTGAGCCAGAGGATGAGCATCAAAAGAGGCCGTTGACCGTGCCTGTATCAGTGTCAACGTCAACGTTGCGATAGGCGGCCCGTGAACCTGTACCAGGCATTAAACTCATGTCGCCGGCCACTGGTATGACAAGCCCTGCGCCGCCGTGGAAAAGCACATCGCGCACAATGAGACGCCATCCTTCTGGCGCGCCTGCACGCTGCGGATCATCGGAAAGAGAATATTGCGTCTTGACCATGCAGATACCTAGCTCATCGGCGTCTGGACGCTCCTGCAGGGCAGCCAGCTTTTTGCGTGCCAGGGGCTGAATTTCCGCCCCGTCTGCTCCATAGACTTCTCTGGCTATTGCCTCAATGCGCTCATCAAGGTTTTGTCCGGGAGTAAAGAGGCTGGTGAAATACGCCTGCTCACTGCATGCGTCTATAACGGCGTCGGCAAGGTCCAGGGCGCCTTCACCACCCCTTGCCCAGTGCTCGGACTCAGCAAAACGCACCTTGTTTTCCTCGCAGAAGCGGCGCACGGCCCTGGTCTCGTCGTAACTGTCGGACATAAACGAGTTCAGGCAGACAACAACAGGCACACCGGATTTTTTGACGATGTTGATATGCCTGAGCAGGTTCTGGCAGCCGGCTTCAACCATGCCAACATTCTCGCGTGTGTATGGCTCCGGTAATGGACGGCCGGGAACAGGTGCCGGCGCGCCGCCATGGCGCTTGAGGGCGCGTATGGTGGCAACGATAACGGCAGCATCCGGAGCAAGGCCGGAACGCGCACACTTGATATTCCAGAACTTCTCATAACCGATTTCGGAGCCGAAACCTGATTCAGTCACGTGGAAGTCTGAAAGCTTCAGGGCTGTCCTGTCGGCAATGATGGAACTCTGACCAAGGGAGATATTGGCGAATGGGCCGGCGTGCACAAAGACCGGCTGCCCCTCAAGAGTCTGAATGAGGTTGGGCTTTATGGCTTCAATGAGCCATGCAGTCATGGCGCCTGCTACCTGCAAATCTTCGCAGGTAATGTGCCTGCCGTTCCTGTCCAGTGCCACCACGATTTTGCCAAGGCGGCGCCGCAAATCTGCCAGATCCGTGGCCAGACAGAGGATAGTCATGATTTCCGAGGCGGCGGTAATGACAAACCCCGAGCGCATCATGAAACCATCATTGCGCCGCTGCGGTCCTTCAATGCCGATAATGATATTGCGCAAGGCCTGTGCACAGAAGTCAATGGCCCATGTCATGCATACCTGAGTCGGGTCGATATTGAGGCGTGGCATGCCGGACATGGCGACAAGCTTTTCGTCGTCGTAGTTGCGTTCATGCTGCATGCGTGCGGTCAGTGCAGTCATAGCCATATTATGAGCCTGCGTAACGGCGTGCATGTCACCGGTGAAATTGAGGCTGTATGGCGTGTGCGGAATGCACTGTGACAGCCCACCGCCGGCGGCTGATCCCTTCATGCCCATGACAGGCCCGGCCGATGGCTGCCGAATGGCTGCGCTGGACCACAGGCCGCGTCTGGCCAGCCCCTGCACAAGGCCGATGGTGGTAGTAGTCTTGCCCTCGCCCAACGGGGTAGGCGTGATGGCAGTCACGTCAATGTATTTGCCGTTGGGGCGGTGTGCCAGACGCTCAGTCACTGCCCTGGCATCAATCTTCGCTATGTGATGCCCGTACGGGAAGACTTCGCTTTTTTCGAGCCCGAGCTCACTGGCAAGATCCTCTATGGGCTTCATGTATTTCTCAGCGTTAAGGGCAATCCGCCAGTCGGGTGTGTTCCTAGTTATTATCATACGTTCAAGTCTTCCTTGTTAGACAGGTAGTCACAGATAGCGTCCACAGCCTCACGCACGCCATGTGCAACGACGCGCTGGTAGCTATGGACTTCATCCTTCAGCGGTCTCCGATATGTCACCCGGCCCGGACTTTCGCCCCGGTCGGGCTTCCTGTATGCTTGCTCTCCCAACATCACTCACATACAGGAGGAATTTGCATGGAACTGAAAACTTTCGTGGCCGAAAGCCTGGTTCAAATTTGCGAGGGCATCCGAGACGCACAGGCAAGGGCTTTGAAGCTAGGGGCCTATGTCAGTCCTCGCTCCACAAAAGAAGAAATGACTCGAAAAGACGGGACAGTAGATGTTGAATTTGACGTTGCAGTCGTCGCGACTTCGGAGAGGGGTTCGGCAAGTGGCAGCGCAGGTGGCCTCTCTGTGGCAATGGCGTCGATATTCAAGGCAGGTGTGAAAGGAGAATCGAAAAGCAGTGAGCTTGCGCAGGATGCGACTGTTTCAAGGCTGAAATTTGTTATCCCTGTTCGATGGCCGCTTATTAACGTGGCAAAAGAAGACGAGCTTTTGACCAACTATGGGAAGGCGTTACAAGAACATGGAAAAGATCCACGCAAGGCCTAACGGGGGTCTAGAAAATTCAAAATATACTCATCAAAATGTTTTTTCATTTCTTTTGTATAGACAATATAAAATTGTATTTTATTTCCTGTTTCCTCGCTAGGAATAAATGTAACTGACCTTAATTGATCTTGCACTTCTTCGGTTTGCCAACGCGCATTCAAAGAAAATTCAACTCTTTGGCCAACCTGTAAATACGGCGCAAGATTGGCAAGGGTGCTATGTACATAACTCCTTAACATGATTCCGCCTCCCATCTCCTGCCCCGCCTCGTGTGGGGCATTTTCGTGTTGTGTTGCCCGGGGAGTTCTATC
>CAZJKS010000096.1:0-4839 GCA_964546695.1 uncultured Muribaculaceae bacterium
TATGAAGTTGCAACTGAAGAGGATATGTATGGATAATAATATAAAAATATATGGGTACTGCTCATATATTTTTCCTTATTTTAATTGCTTTTTCCTCCGTTTCTTCATATAATATATATAAGGTGCGGAAACGGAGTAGGTAGTATGGTTATAAAAGGTTTGATTGATGATAGACTTGCAACTATGTCTTTTAATGAACATAATTATATTGTAAAGAAAGTTAATGGTTATTATTCTACTCTTTACTATTTAGGTATTGACCCTCACTTTGCTACCTATATTAAAGAAAATAATACTATATTAATATCAGGTAAACTTAGTAAACAAGACATTTTATCTAAAAAAGAAACAATATATAGTGGTATTACTATAAATAAAGATGAAGAAGATATAGATATTAATGATATTAATGAAAAAACCACTTATCTTAAAAATATTGATGTTAATACAGGAATATGTCTTAATAAAATTTATTTAGATGATAAAATAGAAAGATTAGATGATTATCTATATACTTATAATAAAGATAACTCTAAAGTCTTAATAACCCCTAATATAGATGAAAAAGAATTTAATATATATAATCTAAAAGAAACACTAACAAATACATTAACATTACTTAACTATAAAGAGTTAAGTATTAGTATTACATCTATAAAAAATAATGAACTTAATAATTGTTTCAATCTAATTATAAATATTAAAGGACTTGATAATATTCATACTTCTTTTATTTTAGATGATAATAAAAAGATAAACTTTCACCCATCTATATATAGTGAACATTATTATAAAAACTATAATTTAAAAGAAGATAACACCTTAATTCCATATGATATCTTTTCATACTATCTTGCTAAATGCGAATTAATTTCTTTTCTTAATTTACTAAATCTAAAAAGTAATCCTCCATTTAAACCTAAAATATATGTCAATTTCAATAATAACTTAATAAAATACTAATCTTGAGGTGAAACAAATGCAAAAAGTAGTAATTATAGGAGCAGGACCTGCTGGTTTAACCGCTGCATATGAATTATTAAAAAAAAGTAATAATTATCAAGTAATAATATTAGAAAGTGATAAACAAGTAGGAGGCATCTCTAAAACCATCAACTATCATAATAATTACATGGATTTAGGAGGACATCGCTTTTTTTCTAAAAATGAAGAGATAAAAAAACTATGGCAAGAGATTATGCCTATACAAGGAAAAGATAGTTATGATGATAAAATATTAGGTAATAAAAAACAACTAGTTAAAAATGGCCCTGATCCAAACAAAGAAGACTGTACTTTTTTAATTAGAAATCGTATCTCCCGAATTTATTACTTAAACCATTTTTTTGACTATCCTGTTACCTTAAACTTAAATACTCTAAAGAATCTAGGCTTTCTAAGAGTTATAGAAAGTGGTTTTAGTTATTTAAAAGCTTGTATTTTTAAAAAGAAAGAAACATCTTTAGAAAATTTTTATATTAATAGATTTGGTAAAAAACTTTATAGTATGTTCTTTCGTGATTATACTATAAAAGTATGGGGAAGAAACCCTAAAAATATTAGTGCTGATTGGGGATATCAAAGAGCAAAGGGTTTATCTATTACTAAGATATTAAAGAAAGCTTTACATATAAATAACAAAGATGAAGAAACATCTTTAATTGAAAAATTCTATTATCCAAAATATGGTCCTGGACAATTCTATGAAGAGATGGAAAAGAGAATTGTTAAAATGGGAGGTACTATTAAAAAAAATTGTACTGTTAATAAGATTAATATTAAACATAACAAAATAACCTCTATAGGCTATAAAGAAAATAATAAAGAGATAGAATTAAAAACAGATATAGTTATTTCTTCAATGCCTCTAAAAGATTTAATTAATAGTTTTTCTATAAAAGTAAAAAACGAAATAAAATTAATCGCTAATAATTTACCATACCGTGATTTTGTAACTGTAGGATTATTAGTTAAAAAATTAAAATTAAAAAACACTACTAAGATAAAAACTATCTCTAACATAATACCTGATTGTTGGCTTTATATTCAAGAAAAAAATGTAAAATTAGGAAGAATTCAAATATTTAATAATTGGTCTTATTATATGGTAAAAGATCCTAAAGAAACAGTTTGGTTAGGACTAGAATATTTTTGTAATGAAAATGATAATAATTGGAATATGAAAGATAAAGATTTTATTAATATGGCTATAGATGAGTTAGTAAGTATGGATATAATTTCTAAAGAAGATGTTTTAGACTCTCATCTAGAAAGAGTAAAAAAAGCTTATCCAGCTTATTTTGATAGTTATAAAGATATTGATAAATTAATTAATTATTTAAACAGATTTCCTAATTTATATTGTATTGGTAGAAATGGTCAACATCGTTATAACAATATGGATCATTCAATGTTAACAGCAATTATTACTATAAATAAGATTATAAATAATGATTCATCTAAAGAAGAAATATGGAATGTAAATACAGAAAGGAGATATCATGAAGAAAAATAAAATAATAAATACATTAAAGAAATATAAACCCTCAAAGAAAACAGCTTTCTTATATTTTAATATTCCTCTAGTTATAGTTTTACTTTGGGCAGTAAGTTATAATGATATTTGGTTTCTTTTAAATCATGGTAGATATATCTTAACTAATGGTTTTCCAACTATTGAACCATTTACTATTCACGAAGGCCTTACTTTTATTATTCAGCAGTGGTTATCTTCAGTAATATTTTATTTAACTTATATTGCTTTAGGTAAATATGGACTTTTACTATTAGCTCTTTTAGTAACAGGCTATATAATCTTTATAAGTTACAAATTATGTATGTTACTAAGTAATAATCGCTATCCTCTATCAGTAATACTTACTACTATCTCAACAACATTATTAGCCATATATTTTATTACGTCAAGACCTCATATTTTTACATATGCCATTATAATTACAGAAATATATCTATTAGAAAAATATATAAGAGAAGACAATAAAAAATATTTATATGGCTTACCTATATTATCATTATTACAAATTAATTTACACGCTTCTATGTTCTTTATGCCATTTGCCTTTTTACTTCCTTATTTAATAGATTCTTTTAAATATAAAATAGGTCCCTTAAAAAGTAACGGATATAAGAAAAAACCTCTATTTATTGCAAGTATTCTTATGTTAATTGCAGGTTTAATAAACCCTTATGGAATAAAAGCGATTACTTACATATTTAGAAGTTATGGAAACTATTATGTAAATAAATATATAACAGAAATGATGCCCCTTTCTATAAGTGATACCCTAGGAAAAGTATGTCTAATAATTATTTTTATAATTGTTTGTATTTATATTTTTTATCGTAAAAAAGAAATAAAACCACGTTATTTTTATCTATTAATAGGTACTACATACCTTTGCTTTCAAGCATATAAAGGTCTTGCTTATTTAATTATAGGAGGTATATTACCATTAGCAGATTACCTAAAAGATGCCTTTAATAATAAAGAAGATATAAGAGAAGTTAAACTTTATAAGTATATATTAAATAGTAGCCTTATTGCCCTTATAGTATTATTAATAATGATTAGTACTGATTCAATGACTTTTAACTATCCATATAAAGAAGGAATAGACTATCTTTTAAAGACTGAAGAAGTAAGTGAAATAACTTTATATACAGGCTATAGTGAAGGAGCTTACCCAGAATGGATGGGAATAAAATGTTATATAGATCCTAGAGCAGAAGTATTTTTTAAAGAAAATAATCAAAAAGAAGATATACTTGATGAATATTTTGCTCTTCAAAAAGACAATACAATAGAAGTAAAAGATTTCTTAGAAAAATATAAATTTAGTCATTTATTAGTAGTAGAAGATGATTATTTATATGATAATATGGACGATATAGATAATTATGAAATAATTTATGAAAATACATCTTTAAAAGAATATACTACATCTAATAAAAAAGAGAAATATCGTATTTATAAACGAATAAATTAATGCATATATTAAGTTATATGTATTTTTTTGTCTTCTTATATATAGGTTATTACTATTATTATTTACATAAAATTCTATAGGAGGAGATTATGAAAATAAATAGTAAGGGACTAAGTATTGATGAAGTAAATAAATCAAGAGATAAATATGGTAATAATGCTCTAGCTAGTTATAAAAAAGATAGTTTTCTAAAACAGTTAATAAGAAGTTTAGGAGACCCTATTATTAAAATTCTTTTAATCGCTTTAGGTATAAAAACAATCTTTTTAATTCAAGATTTTGATTGGTATGAAACAATAGGTATTGTAATCGCTATATTCCTAGCTTCATTTATATCTACAATATCAGAGTATGGTAGTGAAAAAGCTTTCTTAAAATTACAAAAAGAAGCAGAAGCTATAAAAGTTAAAGTAAGACGTGCTAATAAAGTACAACTTATAGATATTAATGATGTTGTAGTAGGAGATATTATCTTATTAGAATCAGGAGATAAAATAGTAGCAGATGGTATCTTAATTAAAGGAGAAATTAGTGTAGATGAATCATCTATTACAGGAGAAAGTAAAGAAATATATAAAAAAGCTTTTACTAATGGCATCAATCCTACAAATAGCAATGAACTATTAAGAGGTAGCATTATATATCATGGTATTGGAGAAATGATTGTAACTAAAGTAGGAATAAATACATTTTATGGCAAAATATCATTAGAATTAAATGAAAAACAACCAGAAACCCCCTTAAAACAAAGACTTAGAGAACTAGCTAAAGTAATTAGTAAAATAGGTTACATTGCAGCATTTCTAGTAGCATTTTCCTATCTTTTTTCTGT
>CAZJKS010000097.1:0-4550 GCA_964546695.1 uncultured Muribaculaceae bacterium
TACCATATGAAATCATTTTTTCTTACTATTTTTGCGAATTTTATATTTTTTTATCTAAATTGGATAATAATTTGTCCATACTCTTTTCATTAGAATGTTTTAAATGTGCTTTAAAAGCGTTAATTCTCATACCAACATATTCTTCATCAATTACGGATTTATCTTTAAGTTTTCTTATGGTTTTAATATGTTTTCTCATTCTCTGCTTAGATGAAAACCTAAGTTTTCTAATAACCTTACCACTATTTGTTAAAATATGATTAAAACCTAAAAAATCAATTCCATTATATGCAAGTCCTATTTGTGTTTTTTGATTAAGTTCCAAATCTATTTTTTCAATCCAAACTTTATTTATTTTTTCTAAACAATATTGTAAATACTTTTTATCACGATGAAGTAGAATAAAATCATCCATATATCTTACGTAACTTTTAATTTGCAATTCTTCTTTGATCAATCTATCAATTCTATCAAGATAGTATAAAGCAAACCATTGACTTGATTGATTACCTAATGCTAACCCCCTTTCTAAATTATCAGGTTGTTCGTTTATAATTTTTTTTATAAACCAAAATTCATCATCTGTAAAGTCAATCCTTTTTAGATTATTTATTAAAATATTATGGTTAATACTAGGAAAATATTTGCGAATATCACATTTCAAATAATAGACTTTATTATCATTATTCTTAAAATATTCTTTTTGCAAAAAATATTTCAATCTATCCATTCCATATTTTGTTCCTTTGCCTTTTCTACAAGCAACATTATCATTTATTAGTTTTTTTTCAATCTTTGGAATTAAAACATTATCGCAAAAACATCTTAATACAATTCTATCTCTATATGGAAGAGCTTGTATTAATCTTTCTTTTGGTTCATATATTATAAATTCCTTATATTTTCCTACTTTATATTTCCTTGATATTATTTCTTTTTGTAATTTATAAATATTCTCTGAAATGTTTACTTCAAATCTTATAACTTCACCTTTATGTTGTTTTGATTTTCTACATTTTTTATGTGCATCATATAAGTTTTCAAAGCTAAATATATTTTCTAAATTCATATAATCACCACCAAAAAAGCGCCCCTTTTTAACCTTCAAAATACATACATATCGTTGTTGGTGTGAGCACTAAAATTTATCCACCGCACTATTATAGCGGTTAGAAAAGTAAATAATTCCTTTGCTTTAAAGTTCTGATATATTTTACTTAAAATATATTTCTCTGACCTGTTTTTTAGATTTTATAATCTCTTCAAAAGCAAATCTGGGCGAACAACACCATTGCGTTTGTATCTATATTTGTTGTTCCTATTACCATTCTTATTGACCGCGCGAACAACAACAAAGCCCTGCGCCGAAGGCGCAACACTAGCAATGCCGCTAGAATAAATTATTTACTTAATTAAAAACCTTTCGGTTTAAAATCCTTTAATTATTTGTACGACTGTTCCATCTAGAATCGTCGCTTTTCTTCCATGCAGCTATTAAGTTAATAGATTCACCAATTTGAATAGAGATTTGTTTAAATTGCCTAGATAAAATGCAATTTGAATTTTCTGCTACCATTGAAATATATCCTAGCATTTTTAACTTTACTATTGCATCCTTTTGATATTCTTCTCTCTTTTTTTTATTATCTAAGCAATCTATTCTTACAAAATTTGCTTGTAAAAGCAACTCTAATATTTCTAATGATAAACTTTGCATGCGATTAACAAACACTCCTCTATATTTAGCTGGAGATTTTTCGGTAACTGCAATTATATAAGCTCCTAATTTTTTTACAACTGTAATAACCATTAAATCATTTGCATTAAATGGAATCTTTTCAATTCTTTCTAATTCACCATCTTTTTCAATATTTTCTTTTACTTTATTCTTATTAAATTTTTGATTATTTGCTGTTGCCAGAGCTTGTTTTACTGCAACTTTGTCATCAACACTATTTAAATTATCAATAGTATTTTCTAATGTTTTTGGAACTTTAAGATTGTTGGTTCTACTAACTTGTAACATCAAATCACGTCTTTTTTTATATAAATATAACTTAATTACAATATAAAACACTTCCATAGTATTAGAAGTGTCTTAAAAAGGTAGATTTAGGTACTGCTAACTACTACTTATATATTTTATTTTTAATTGTTTAAAAAATAACTTACAACTGATAGTTCTAAAACTATCCACAATAATGTTTTTCTAATATTTTTTTCCTCAATCAAATTACTTATACAATATTCTTTTACATATGAAATTTTTACAGGTATTTTAATCTTTCTACCATTTATACCAATTATTTTTAAAATCAAATCAGACGCTATACAACTGCCTTCTTCAAAAATCGCCCATTCTCTTCTTTATTATCATAAAAAAATTCAGTTACATCATCAACTAATCTATTATTTTCTCTAAATTTATCTACCTTACTACTTTTCTGTATTTCTTCTAATTTTGCATTAATTAATTGTTCTAATACACTTTCTACTTCTTCATTAGATAAGTTATTTAATGAAGAAGTAAGTTCTTCTAAATCATAATAATATTTGATTGAGGTAATAATTTTAATTTTGTCATCTAAAATTTCTGATATTTTTTTACATATTCATTTAAATTTTCTTTTTTCATATCTAGCTCCTTTTTCTTTACTTTATTATTATAACATATTTTTCAACGAATAGTATTCGGTTTTTTAGTTAAATTAATATTTAATGGGAAAATATTATTGGTGATAACTATGTTTGATAATAATATAAGATATTGTAGAGAAGAATTAGAGATGACACAAGCTGAACTTGGTTATATATTTGGAGTATCAGATTCAGCTGTTCGCTCTTGGGAAACTGCCCATGACTCTATACCATTACCAAAACTCATTAAATTTTGTAATATGTATGATTATTCATTGGATTTCGTATGTGGTTTAATAAGAAATAATATTAAATATGGGAGATTTACAACTGATAAAATTAAAATAAGTAAAAAACTAAAAGAATTAAGAAACAAATTAGGAATTTCCCAACAAAAATTATCTGATGATTGCAAAATTTCACAAACTACTTATAGTGGTTATGAAACAGGTAACTATTTAATTAACACAACGAATTTATACCATATATGTAAAACCTATAATGTATCAATGGATTGGGTAGTTGGTAGAACAAATAACTCTAAAATTAATAAATAAAAAAACGAGAGTATGCTGATAAAACATATTCTCACTTTTATAATACATTTAATGAATAACAATAGTCATATACATTTAATTGATTATTAATTTTATTATTTATCTCAAGATTTTCAAAATCAAATTCAAATATATTGAATAGTATTTCTACTGAAAACTTTTGTTTTTCTAATGTTGATAATTCCATATACTTTGCTGAAATGAATAGTAAATTATTATATTTAGTAAAGTTAGTTATAGTTTTTTTGGAGTTAGGATTAAGTTTTAATAATATTTCTTGTAATAATTTAATAAAATTATCAATATTATAGTTTGGTACAAATCCTAAATCTTCAAATAAATGAATTGCTAATCTAACTTTATCAATACCATTTAACTTATCTACCATATTAACTAATGTTATAACATTTTCAGTATTATTACTTAATAACATAATAATCTCCTTTCTTTTTTTGCCATTTAAGGCAATTTATTTTAAGATACAGATAAGAGATTAACCCTCAACTTAAAACTCTAATATAGGCAACTTAAAAGGGTTAAATCTCGTTTTTCTGTATTTATATTTATCACTCCAACAATTAAAAAAATCAATACTATTTTTATCTTTTTATCTACTTAAATCAAAATCATCAGATTTATCATAATTTCTATCAAACTCATCTATATCTTTAACTCTTGTTTTTAAATAATCTGGTGCCTCTACATATTCAAATAACTCATCTTGTTTAGTTGTTCCTCTTGATATTTTAATTACATCATTCATATCAAAATCATTATTATCATAATAATCTTTAACTTCAACAGTTGTTTCATCTTTTGCATATTCATTACCAAATTGTAATATCTTTCTAAAAAATTTCTTAATTGCTTCTAATATTGCTTCAATATAGTTTCTTAATTTATTATTTTCTTCAGTTAAGTTTTGATTTCTAGTAGTAAGAGACTTAACTTCTTTTTTTAGATTTGTATTTTCTTTTTCTAATATTTGATGGCTTTTAGTAAATGTTTTTATTTCATTAAATAATTGTTCTATTTTAGGTTGAAATTCTAATATTTTTTGAGTTTCTTTAATAACATTATTCATAGATTCAAAGGTTTCGTTTTTAACCTTAATATATTCATTACTAAAAATAGTATTTTTACTAGATTTCATTTTATCATTTAAATCACTTATGGCTTGGTCTAAATTTTTGTTAATAGTTTCAACTTTATTTTCATAATATCTAGTTGTTTTCTTTAATTCTTTTGTTTTTAAATGTTCTCTACTACTTCCCTTAATACCTCTTTCTAAATCAAATCCTTTTTCAGTTAATCGTTCGTGATACTTATCTTGTAATTGAGATAGATGTATTTTAT
>CAZJKS010000098.1:0-4522 GCA_964546695.1 uncultured Muribaculaceae bacterium
CTTTATCAAAACTCTTAATCATACTTCATTTCCTCCCCTATTTAACTAATTTAGTAGTATTTACTCTTTTATTATTAGCAAGACAATTTATTTTCTTAACATTTTTCTTTTTATTATAATTTCCTTTTATTTTTTTAATTTCCATAATTTCCCCCCTACTTTTCTATATATCCTTCAATTTCTGGTGTTATCTCATTTACTAATAAATTACTTGTATCATATTTTAATACAATGTCATTAAGTCTTTTCTTATCTTTAGCAAGATATAAGATAAGAAGTCCTGCTATTCTATTAGCTGTATATTGATTTAATTTATAAATATCATTAGGTTCTATATTATACTTTCTTATAATGTCATTTATTGGTCCGTATTTATATATGTAATTTACATAACTTCTAGTTATTATATCTATATCTTTATCTTTTTTTAAAAATCTAACATTTTTCCATACTTTCATAATATTCCCCCTATAAGTGTTTCCTATTATAACATTTTAGTTTAATATTGGCAAGATTTAACACGTCTTTTTTCTTAAAACTAAGACATACTATTACTGTAGCTAAGGAGTGATTAAAATGCATTTTTTAAAAAAAATTAAGCTACAGATAATTCTTCCTCTTCTTTTAATCTTTATTATGCCCCAAAGTGTCTTCGCTTATTCTAAATATATTATCCCAGGTGGAGAATCCATTGGTATAGAAGTAAACTCTGACGGTGTTTTAGTAGTTGGCTTTTATGAAGTTGAAAGTAGATATATTGGAAAAGATGCTGGTTTTTTAATTGGTGATACCATTATAGAGATTAACGATACTAAAGTAGAGTCTATTGAGGATATGGTAGATGTTGTTAATGATGATAAAGAGAATGATAATTTGTTAGATGTAACGATTATTAGGGATGGTAAATCTAAAGAACTATCTATCGAAATGGTATGTGATAATGATGATCTTTGTAAAACAGGGCTTTATGTAAAAGATGAGATAACTGGTATTGGTACACTTACTTATATTGACCCTAAAACTAATGTTTTTGGTGCCTTAGGACATGAAATAACCGAAAAGACTACGGGAGAAAAATTTGAAATTAAAGATGGTAAAATTTTTAAGGCAACAGTTACTGACAATACTAGAAGTGAAAATGGTTCACCTGGTGAGAAGAATGCTACTTATGATGAGAGTGTAACTTATGGAAACATTAATTCTAATGAAGAGTCAGGAATTTTTGGTCTTTATACTGATGATTTATTAGAAACTGAGGCTTTAGAAGTTGGTACTAAAGATGATGTTAAGAAAGGTGCAGCTACTATTAGGACTGTTATAACTGGTAATGAAGTTGGTGAATATACTATTAATATTTTAACTATTAATAAAGATAGTGATACTAAAAATATTCTTTTCGAAATAACAGATGAAGAACTTTTATCAGAAACTGGTGGTGTCATTCAGGGTATGAGTGGTTCACCTATTATTCAGAATAATAAAATAGTAGGTGCAGTTACTCATGTTATTGTAAGTGATGCTAAGAAGGGATATGGTATTTTTATAACAACAATGTTAGAAGAAGGAGATAAGAGTGTTAGCTAATGCTAACACTCTTATGTTTTTGACTAAAAGGTTTCTCTTTTACTAATAGGTTCTATGAGTTCAAACTTATAAACTTGTTCTACATTAGGATACTTTTCATGATTAACTTTTTCCATAAAATCTTTTAAAGGTCTAACCCAACATGAACCATCTTCATATAATTTTCTATAAATCACTACATCTTCTAAAGTTTCACAGTCTTTAGCTATTTCTTCTACTAAGTAGTAATCTCCTTTAAAGTGTTTATAAATACCATGTATTTTAATCTCTCTCATACTTATGCTTCTACTTCTCCATTAAATTCTTCTAAACTTCCATCTTCATTAACAATAGAAGTTAAAGCTTTTTCTGCTTTTTTTAAATCTTTATCACATTCACTAGCAAGTTTAGTAGCTTTAGTAAAATAATCTATCGCTTTATCTAAAGGTACATCTCCATTTTCTAAAGATTTAACTAGTGTTTCTAGTTCAGTTATTTTCTCTTCAAATTTCATTTCTTTTTTTTCCATAATTTCCTCCTATTTTATGATAGCTTTTCTACTACCATCTTTTAATTCTATATTTATTAAATCATCTTTCTTTAAGTCTTTTACACTAGTAACTGCCTTATCATTAAGTTTAATAATGCTATAACCTCGTTCTAATGTTTTTAAAGGAGATAAGGCATCTAATTTACTAAGTAGTAAGGTATATTTTTGTTTAGTCTTATCTAATATTACTAAAGGATTACTAAATAGTGGTCTTGTTGTTATGTTGTTTAATTTAATCTTTTCTTTATCAATAATATTTTTATAATTTTTAACTAAACTTTCAGTTAAATAATCAAGTTTTTGAATCTTAGCAGAATATAAGTCTAGGGGATTATTTAAGATGTAATTACTCTTGATATTATCAAGTCTTTTTTTCTTTAATTCTAGGATATTTCCTACAGCTTTCCTACTTCTTAAACTTAACTGATTAATATAGTTTATAACATCTGCTTTATTAGGAACAGCAATCTCTGCTGCCCCTGTTGGTGTAGGTGCTCTAAGATCTGCAACAAAATCTGCAATAGTAAAATCTATTTCATGGCCTACAGCACTTATTATAGGTATAGGACAATCAAAGATAGCTCTTGCTACTATCTCTTCATTAAAGGCCCATAAGTCTTCAATAGAACCTCCACCTCTTCCTACTATTAAAACATCTAAATCATAAGATTCAGCTTTTTTAATCTGTCTTACAATATCTTCTTTAGCCCCTTCTCCTTGCACTAAACTAGGTAAAAGTATTACTTCAGTTAAAGGAAACCTTCTATTAATAGTAGATATAATATCACGAATAGCCGCTCCTGTAGGTGCAGTTATTACTCCAACCCGTTCTGGTATTTTTGGTATAGGTTTTTTATATCTATCGTCAAATAATCCTTCACTTGCAAGTTTCTTTTTTAACTGTTCAAAAGCTACATAAAGATTCCCTACTCCGTCTTCCATCATTTCATTAACATATATTTGATAACCACCTGTCGCTTCATAAACTGATATTCTTCCTGTTACAAGTATCTTCATTCCATCTTCGGGAGTAAATTTTACTTTACTAGTACTACTAGCAAACATAACTGCATTAATTCTACTACCTTCATCTTTAATAGTAAAATAAAAGTGCCCTCTTGTATGAGCTTTAAAATTTGATATTTCTCCTTTAAGATAAACTTCTCTTAAATTAATATCATTATCTATTTTATATTTAATATATTTAGTCAACTGTGTAACTGTTAAATACTCATTATTCATTATTATCCTCACTATGATAAATATTATCTAATACTCCGTTTAACATCTTAGTAATTTTATCATCACTATATTTTTTAGAAATCTCTACCCATTCATTAATACTAACAATACTAGGTGTATCAAGATATTTTAATTCATAACTAGATAAAAGAAATAGAGCCTGATCTACTTTGTTAAGTCTATCAAGAGTCCAATCAGACATATATTTATTAACTAGAGCAGTTAATTCATCTTTTTTTTCTACTACTCCATTAACTAAGGAATTGACAAAGTCATTTTCTACTTCATATTCTTCTTTAGTTAAGTCATCTATATCATAATAAAGATGAGCAGCATCAAAGATATTAATTTTGTAAATAATACGAAGAGCTATTTCCCTTACTTCATTTCTTGTTTTCAAAAGTATCACTTCTCTTTCTTAATTTATTTTATCAAAAAAAGTTATATATGAAAAGAGCAAACATTATTAAATGTTTGTTCTATCTCAATAATCTCTATTATTAATTAGTTACAAGTAGCTTTAAGAGTTACTGTCTTACCTTAGAATTTAAAGATTCCAATATATTGTTTCTTTTTTCTTTTAAATAATCAGGAATATTAGTAACTAGTTCTTCAGGTGCAGTATAATATACATAAACTTGAGTTGGTGTTCCATATGGAGCATCACTATACCAATTCTCCATAGGATTTTCAGTTACCAAATGTCCAGTATGTAAACCTAAGTTTACAAGTGAGCTTTTATAAGCAATAGCATATTGTGGAACATAAGTTACAGTATCAAATAAGGCATCAATTATAGGTCTAACAATTGCAAGTTTGCTTTCTTTATCTTCATCACTTGATTGTTTACCATTAACTCCATAATTTACATAGTTTGTGATATCTTTAGCAATATTTTCGTAACACATAAATTCTTGAGCTGTTTCAAAAGAACCACAACTTTTTACTACAAGCTCCATCATATCTTTATTATCCATTTCTAATTTCCTCCCTTTATCTGAATGTATCTATATTATACACTAAAAAGAGAAAAAGTCAAACATTTTTTTGTTTGCTCGTAATGATAATCTTATCATGAATATTAGTTACTTGAAAACAACTTTAAAAGCCTTAAACTATTAACTGGTCTATATAGTAGAAATAAGAAAGTAGTCATTATAGTACTAG
>CAZJKS010000099.1:0-2461 GCA_964546695.1 uncultured Muribaculaceae bacterium
GTTTTTTTGCAAAAAAAATTGACAATCTTACTTGATAAAGCAGATAATGAGATAAAGAAACTGTGTAAAGGAGATTAGTAATGTTTACAGAAAAAGAGATAGATAATAAAAATATGAAAAATATAGATGTGTTTTTTGGTTATGCTGCTTTTACTCCTCTTTATAAGAGTCCTTTAATTAATAATGACTTATATGGATTTTACCAAGATTTTACTATGGGAAGTATTAAAAATATAGATATTCCTATAAATATTGATAAAAATAAAACAGTTAGAATTTGGAGTAGTCTTAATGATATTCATGAATATTTAAGTTTTCTTTATTTTTGTTATAAGATTTCCAATAAAATTTCTGTTATATTTGTAACTGAATACGATGAGTATGCTCATAGTGTTGGGGCAGTTGCAACTGAAGAGATTGCAAAATTATTAAAGTATGAGCATAAGCTTACTAGGAAAGAAAAAGATGAATATAAAAATGAATGGATAAAACTAGTAAATGAAAATAGTGAAATTAGACTTTTCCAAAACGGTAAAATTATTAGTACTAACTATGACTATTTAAATGGTTATATTGATAAGTACTATGATAAAAATAATATAAGACGAACTGTCGCTACTCTTATGGGTAATGATACAGAAAATAATTTCAGTTCTGATGTTTATAACTTTTTAATTGAGAGAAAAAATAACAACGATGCTAAAATATGATATATTATAAAATTTCGAGAGGTAAAATGAAGTCTAAACTAAACAAAAAGGCAATATCTGTACTTTGGTTTGTATTACCATATATTTTTGTTGAATTTACTAATGTAATATTATCAGTTACAGACAAATCAATATCTAATTCTATTGGGACAACAACAATTATAGTATTTTCTTCACTAATTAGTTTAGAATCTGCTATAAATATAATACAAGAATGTATTTCGCAGTCACATAGTATTGTATTGGCTAGAAGTAATAAAGATAGTTGTTCTATTAATGATACTGCTATTGTTCTACAATTTATTACTAGCATTTTTATATCTATAATATTATTTATATTTGCTAATAAAATTACTTATATTTATACTTTAGAGTCTGATGCTAGAAATATTCTAACAACTTTATTAAAATTAAAAGCAATTCAATTACCTATTTTAGCAGTAAGTTATGTTCCTAAAAATGACTTGAAAATAAAAAATAAAACCAATCTTATATTAATTGCAACTATTATTTCTTCTCTATTTAATATAGCTGGAGATATTATAAGTATTAAATTAGGTTTCAACGAAACTGGAATATATATTACAACAATTATTGCTACTTTTATTAATGCAATTTTATTATTTAAGTTTTCAAAATATAAATATAGAAAAATTAATAAACAATATATTAAAGATATAGTTAATCATGCGAATGACTTAATTCTAAACAAAACTATTCAAAAAATTGCGTATATTTCTTTAGTAAGTATATCAAGTTCTTTCGGTACTGAAACTTATGTCATAGCTTGTATTTGTTCAAATGTTGTACAAGTTCTTTTACAATTAGCTGATGGTTATTATACTGGTCTTCTTATTTCATATGCTAATTCTATTAAAAGTAAAGAACATTATTTATTAGAAAAAGTTAAAAAAGTAGGAACTTATTCTTTAATTTTTTCTTTAATCTTTGTAGCTATTATTCCCTATCCAGCCTGGTACTTTTTGGGAAGGAGTGTACCATGGAGTGAATGTGGAATATATACTTATTTATATTCAACTGAGTTTTTTACATATATAATTAACAATAATTATTTAGCATATTTAGCTGCCAACAAAGATACAAAAGCACTTAGATTAACCTCATTTATTGGAGGAATATGTATTAGAATACCTTTACTTTTTTAATAAAAAATCTTGGTATAGGGCTTGTTGGATTAGGACTAGTTTGTACAATTGATAGATTAGTTAGAACTATATATTTAAAGTGGTATATAAAAAATAAGAAGAATTTATATAAGAATTAGGTAGACTTAAACAGAAAGTTCCCGTTATAATTTTTTAGTAACTTCGAATTTTATTAAAAAAATATTTATAACTTCTCTGTTCATCTGTCAAATTTTTTTGAACTTTTTCGCAAAATCTGAATTTTACAAGTAAATGCCCATCCTAGTATAAGATGAAAAATGTAAAATTAAGACTATTTGCTTAAATATAAAATTTTCTATACCAATATCTAGAATTTATAGTACATATATATCACAAGTTTTCGTCTTTTCTATTTTTCATAAATTTAAACACTAGCTTTATTCATTGAAATTTGACTATTAGTTATAAATATGATATAATATGCCTCAATAAAAAGAGGTGAGAAATTATGGCTCCTAACAATGGTATGAATCCAAACAAATTTGACTATTTTCCATTAAGTAAATTTGTACAAAATATAAAGATTGAAGACTATATATTTGAACATATGGAAGAAACAAGCAA
>CAZJKS010000099.1:2561-4521 GCA_964546695.1 uncultured Muribaculaceae bacterium
ACAAGCAATTGAACATCATTTTCTTAATACCAACGACATTCTATCAAAAGACGTTTTCTTTAATAAATTACAAATGAGTCACACTCAAATTAAACGTCTTCATCGCATTGCTTTTTCCTCTGACAACAACGAATATCGCAATGTTGATGTCAGAGTTAGCAGAATTACACAAAGTGGTGAAGAAGAAATATATTGGTGGGGAGCTAAAAATAAAGATGTAAAACAATTTATGAATGATTTTATTGATTTCTATAAAAGTTCATCACTATCTGTATTAAATACAAATCCTTTCTTAAAAAGTGCCCTAGCACATCTTCTCTTTGTAAGAATACATCCTTTTACTGATGGAAATGGTAGAACTGCAAGATTAATTCATAATATTAAATTTACTGATTCAATCAACAAGATATATGGTACAAAATTAAAAATATGTCCTTTAAATTTATCACAAAACATTTTAATCAACCAAGGGACTTATGCCAAAAGAATAAATGATATTTATTTTGATTTGGAGCATGATTCAAACAAAGAGATAAATAAATGGTTTGATTTCATATTAAACATGGTAGACGAACAGTTATATTTTAGTATTAATAGAATTCCTAAGCTTGAAAAAAGCTTTGCTAATATTAGTAAAATGAAAAACACTGATAATGAAGAATTTAAAAAGGAAGTTGAAAAAATGAAAATTAAAATTTAAAAATATTGTTTTCGACGTTTTTCCACAGTCTTTGTGGAAATTTTTTTATTCTCATCTTTCTATATTATAATTCTCTTCTTTCTTACTTGCTCTTATAACACTGCCTTTACCGTACTTTTTAATAATACTATCCATTACCTCTTCTATTTTATCATCTACTTTTACAGATGACCCGTCAAACAAAGACATTTGACTAATAGCTTTATCTTTTAAGTCCCCTAACCTTACTCCTATATTCCTAATAGAATCTTCCCTCCAACTAGCTTCAAATATCGTCTTAACTGCTTTATAAATCTCTTCTGTTACATTCGTAGGATTATTTAAAGTTACCTGATGAGAATAGTTTTTAAAAAGATTATTTCTATAAGTAACAGCAATAGTAGATGTATATAGTTTTTTACTTCTCAAAGTAAATGCTAATTCTTCTGTTTCACTAAATAGTACCTGTAACAGTTCTTCTTTTTTTATTACATCGTAAGGTAAAGTTCTTGAGATACTAATACATTTATTCTTAGCATTTCTAGGCTCTACTTTACTATAATCTATTCCTAAAGCTGCTTCCCTAAAGTAATCTCCTTGACTTTTAAAATATCTCCTAAGCAAATTGATATTAGCTTCAGCTAAATCTTTAATAGTATATATACCTAAGTCATTTAACTTTTTAGCAGAGCTTCTACCTAACATAAATAAATCATTTACTTTTAAAGGCCACATCTTAGTCTTAACTTCACTTAAATAAAGAGTATGTACTTTATCTGGTTTTTCAAAATCACTTGCCATTTTTGCACATAGTTTGTTTTCCCCTATTCCCACATTAACAGTAAAACCAAATTTTTCTTTAATTTCATCTTTTATTTTATGAGCTAACTTCACATAATCATTCCCATAAAGAAGAGTTGTTCCCGTAAGATCAAGAAAACACTCATCAATAGAATATTGTTCTATCACAGGAGTATACTGAGCTAGATAATTATATAGCTTTTTAGACTCTTCTTTATAAAAGGCATAATTAGGAGGAAAAACTTGTAAGGCTTTACATTTACTCCTAGCACTATATAATGTTTCTGCAGTTACTATCCCATATTTTTTAGCAATAGGACTTTTAGCAAGAACAATACCACGTCTTGCTTTTTCATCTCCTCCTATTACAGAAGGAATCTTTCTAATATCTTGTTTATAACCTTGATTTAAAAGATAAACAGCCGTCCAAGACAAAAAAGCATTATTAACATCAATATGAAAAATAATTCGCTGCATAAT
>CAZJKS010000100.1:0-4505 GCA_964546695.1 uncultured Muribaculaceae bacterium
AGCTCCTTTCCCGCGACAAGGCGGAAAAGCCCGCAGAGAAACGCGCCCAGCATGATCGCGAGGAGAAAGAGCAAAGCCCACCCCGCGGGGGGTATCGCCCGCAATATTTCCTCGTAATTCACGGCTCTATTCCTCCATCCTTAGCCAAATTCCCCATTGCTGGCAGTCCGCGCAAGCCTCTTGCGGAAGAGCTTGCCCGCAAAACTCCTCATAAGGACGGTAGTAGCGCGCATCCACCCTGCAACAGGATGCTATTGCCATGCTTGTGCAGTTTGCCTGCCAAACGCGCATTTTCCCCTCGCGGCAGAATTTCCTTCCCTCATCATCGCTTAAAATCCCTGGCGTTTCCTCATGCGCGTCAATTTCGCAATAAATGCATTTAAGCTTCGCAAGCCGCGTCCTGTCGTCAGGCGTGAGCCGCATTGCCTCATCATTCCCGTCGTATTCTACAAAGTTGATTTTCTGCCCCGCGTTCGCTTTCATGAAGGCCTCCAATTTGTCCATGTCCTCGCGCGTCACCACAAGCATTGGCCGCTCGTTTGGCGCGATGTCAATTTTCCCCGCGTCATGCCAGTCGACAACATGCCAATAGAAAACCACACGCTTGTCTTCTTCCCATGCGCTTGTCCTGATGTCACGGTTTGTCAAAACAACAATCTGCGGACAATCTTTAAGGCGCTTCAATATCTTCCTTACAAGCCCGTCACTCCAGAGCGCCGGCTCGCCTCCCATAAGCTGCGGCTTGATGTTGCCATGCGCCAGCGCCTCAACGCGGGCGAGCATCTTGTCAAACCGCCCGTACATTTCCTCGTCGCTGTACTTGGGGTAAGGCCTGCCGCGAACCTGCGGGCAATAGGCGCATTCCCTGTTGCAGTCCTTGCCAAGCTCGAATGTAACCGGCTGGGGCTTCATCGGGTCGCCCCATTCCGCCTCGTATTCCTTGACAAAGCTGTCCCTTTCCATTTCCAGCAGGCTTGTTTCCGCGCCTGCAAGCGAGCCGGCAAGCAACAGGCCATCGCCTGAAAACTCCGCGATCTCTTTTCTGTAAAGCGGAAAGAAGGCGCAAAAATAATTTCGCATGGCCTCCGCGACAAATGCCGCGCCGCTTTCATTCTCAAGCTGCAAGGAGGCGTTGACCAATGCCGCGTCATGTTCCAAAACAATGTCCATGAAGGTCGGGGCATCCCTTTCGGTGGCGTCAAGGAAGAGCACGTCAAACGCGCGTCCTTTCACGCGCTTGGCGATTGTCGCCTTCTCCTTGTCCGTAGGCTCGCAATTAAGGAAGCGCCAGCCCTCAAAGCCGCCTGCAAACTCTTGCGCCTCCGCAAAGTCCCGTCCCGGCAACGCGGCGTAAAGGCCGGCAGTTCCGCAAGAGTTGATGAAGGAAAGAATTTCTTCCGTTATCGCCTGCGGATGCTCTTTCTTGAGAATATAGCGCAAGTGCGCGTCATCGCCTGTTTCAAGGTAGCGCAAAAAGGGCCTGTTTTTCCAAGCCGCGTCTCCCGTTCCAAGCGCGGCAAGACCCGCCGCCGCAAGGCTTGCGCAAAGCGGATTTCGGTGCTTTTCCAGAATTTTGCCAATCGCCTCCGCCTGTCTTGCAATAAAGGGCTCGGAGCAGGTAAAGGAAGATGCCCGCCACTCCTCATCATTGTCACGGCGAATCAAGCAGCGCGTTCCCCATTCCACCCGCACAGCAAAACCGCTCTCAAGAACGGAGAGAATGAAGTCCGTGTCCTCATGCCCGCACTCGGCAAAGCCTGCGTCAAGCCCGCCGAGAGCAAGAAACGCGGACTTCCTGCAAACGGCAGCAAGGTTTCCTTCTGTTGGCTTCCCCAGTTCCTCTTGCACCGACCCGTCCTCATATCTGGAGAATGGCGTGAGGATAAAGTCCGCCTCGTCGGAGAGCGCCTTTTCAAGAAAGTCCTCCTGCAAGATGTCATCCGCGTCAAGGAATGCAAAAAACTCCGTCCCGCATTGCTCGGCCAGATAGTTCCGCGCCGCGACAACGTCCATCCTTTCCGCGCGCTCGCACCGTATAATGGAGGACAAAGCCTCCAGCTCGTCCTTCATCGCCCGCGAGTCGGCATCCATCAAAAGCACTTTTATGGCATCTGGAAGCCGCGTTTGCGCCAGGACGCTATCCACTGTCTCCCTCACCCATGCCGCCTTGCCGCAGCAGGGAATGAGGACTGTAACGCCGCCTTGAGCCTCTTGCCCGCTTCCTTTGGAAGAAGGGAGGGGATAAAGGCCAATCGCCTTTATTGCAAGCTCCCGCGCCTCTTTGGCAAGGGATTCAACTGGCGATGGACGCTTGCCGCCCTTTGCGCCTTCCATCATGTGCCGTTCTATCCTTGCCTTGCCGTCCTTGAAATATAGCCTGTCCCTCTCGCCAATGGCGGGCAGCTTCACTTGGACAAGCCCATCCTGCTCGACATCGCTAGTCCAGTCAATCAAGCCTTCTTTGTTTACGTGCGCCCAAGTCATCGCAAGCTCCCCGCGTATATGCGGCAATAGGCGGAAGTGGAAGAGCCGGAAGAGCCGCCTGCGCCTCCCGCGCCGTAGTAACGGGATGCGTTGTACTTGATTGTGTCATATACGTTGTTATCGCTGCGAATCTTGTAGTTTCCGAGATCGATCCTTCCGCCGCTTGACGTATCGCCCGTTTCCCCCGCCACGCCCGAACTGCCTGATGCCAAGCCCGACGCGCCTCCGTTGCCGCCCGTGCCCGTCGGATAAGTGTATCGGGGGACGGTATTGTAATAGAGAAGCTGCGTGTTTTCTCCCGTCGCGCCGGCTCCTCCTCCGCCGCCTCCGCCTCCGCCTCCGTAGGCGGTGCAGGTGACGGTCTCGCCCGCGGCGTTTTTCACGGAGACGGAAAAGCCTATGCCCCCGGAACCGCCGGAGCCTCCCTCTTTTGCGGCGTTGCTGATGGAAGAGGGGTAAGATCCCGCATTCCCATTGCTTCCCTTGTTGCCGTCCGCGCGGCTTATCTCGAAAACTGTCCCCGCGTTGCAAGGCCCGGCGTATGCTGTCGCCTCGCCCCCGTTTCCCCCAGAGCCGCCCGCGCCGCCGTAGATGTTGAGGTACGCGCTGTAGTACTTGTACACGGGCGTGGCGCCGGTTGCCGCGGTGTTTTCTCTTTTATTGTACGTCATTGTCGTGTCGCACCCGTTGCTCCCGCTAGAGCCCGCCCCGCCCCCGCATTCTATCTTGATGGGCATTTCCGCGTATTTCTCTGGCAGCTCGTACGTGTCCGCAGCCATGCTGGTGTTGTTGTATATGAGCTCCCACCCGCCCACTTCGCTGTCCTCGTGCTTGGTCACAAGGTAGTAGGTCTTGCCCCCGTAGCGGAACGCCGCGACAGCGTTTGTCGAAAGCGACGAGGTCAGCGCGTAGTAGACAGTGCCGTTGAGATACGCGCAGAAGCAGGGCACTCCCGTCGGGGATGCGTATTTCGCGCTAGTCATCAGCGGCACTTGGTACGTTGCCCCGCCCTTTCTTATGTTTAGGTATGGCACAGTTTCCCCCTTAGCTGGTAAGCCAAACCGAGCCGTTTGTAAGAGAAGAGGGCTGCGACGTGGGCACTACAATCTGCGCCCCCGTCACGTAGCCGCTCGCCGTCACGTTGCTTTTCGCGGTAACCGCGCCCGTCAGCGTGGACGCGCCGCTAACCGACAGCGCGCCGCCCACGGTTGCTGCCCCCGTGCTTTTCAATGTCGCGCCCTGCACCTGCCCCGTCGCGGTAAGCGCCGACACAGTCCCGTCCGAGTCCCGCACAACTGCCTTGTGCGCCAGCTCGTATGGGGAGAGAATGCTCTCCTCGAACTCCAGCTCGTCCGTGCCTATCGCGTAGCTGTCCCCCGCAAGGTAAAAGACCTTGCCCTTGTTTTCCGTCCCGCCCGTTACAAGGAAGAGCTTGTGTGTCAAGGACTCGCCCGCGCTTGCCGAAGAATCCGCGTGCCTTGACCACGCGCCAGTGGCGACAGTCCAAACGCCGTTTTGCGTCTTGTCTGTCTGGTCTTTCAAAAGCACGGCCTGCCCCGCCGACACCGCCACCCCGTCAACCGTCATCGCGCCGCTCAACGAGCTGATGTTCCCCGTTGAAGCCGCGACGGGCTTCGTGTCGGCAAACGCGTAGCGGGAGAGAATGCCGTTGGCGAATGGATATAGCGCGTTCACGTGGGAGACTAGAGCCAATATCAAGGACGTTACGGTTTCGGAGGAAGAGTAGTCCTCGCCGTAGAGCCTCGCGCTCTGCCCCGTGGGCATGGCCGATCCCTTCACCTGCGAGCTGCCCGTGCCCCAGTCGATGTCGTCCTTGTCAATGACGGCCGACCTGTGCGAGCCGTCCGAGTTGTGCGCGACGAGGAACGTGCGCAGGGTTTCCGTAAGCTCTCCAGGGTTGTATGAAGCCGCCGCGTCCGCCGTCCACCCTTCGTTCGCCTCGCCGTAGCTCCGCGCCGTTATGTTCGCTATCTGCGATTCCTGTATCGCGCTGTTCGACG
>CAZJKS010000101.1:0-4458 GCA_964546695.1 uncultured Muribaculaceae bacterium
TAAAGTAACTTATCATATTAAGAAAGATAGTTTAGGTTTTTATGAAGAAGGTTCTAATAATTTGATATCTATTGATAAATGTAGACTTCTTGATAGTAATATTATTAATATAACAGCTTTACTAAATTCTTTTATTAAAGTACATAAAGAACTAACTAAAGCGATTATTAAATCTTTAGATGGTAAGCTTATGTTAATATTAGAAGGTAAGGAAGATAAAGAATCAATTAATGAGTTCTTCACATCTTTGGTTAGTTCTTTATACTATAATAATGAACTAATCAGTGGTAAACCTTTTCTAATGATAGAAGTTTTATCTAAAAAGTTTATGGTAAGAAAAGACTCTTTCTTTCAAGTAAACAAAGAGGGTATTAGTTTAATATATAAAGAAGTTATTGATATAGTAAAAAAACTAAATAGTAATATTATCTATGATTTATACTGTGGAACAGGTACAATTAGTTTGTTAGTAAGTGACTATGCTAAAAAAGTAATTGGTATTGAAGTAGTTGAAGATGCAGTGAAGGATGCTAGAAATAATGCAAAGATAAATAATATTACTAATACAGAGTTTTATTTAGGAGATGTAAGTAAAGTTATTAATAAACTAAGGTTTGTTCCTGATACTATTATTTTAGATCCTCCAAGAAGTGGTATTTCTAAAGATTTAGTAGAATTTCTCTTATCATTAAAAGTAAAAAATATTATCTATGTTTCATGTAATCCCTTAACCCTTGCTCGTGATATTAATCTTTTAGATAGTAAGTATAAATTAAATTATATTAAACTCGTAGATGAATTTCCTAATACTTATCATGTAGAATCTATAACTTTATTAAATTTGCGATAAAAGTATTAAAAAATGTATTATTATAGATGGTGAAATAGTCTATCATTGTGGTGCTAATATAAATAGAATAGGGTATAAAACTTTTTCTATTACTTTAATAGGAGATAATAGTGTAAAAGAGACACTGATAAAACAAGTATATAAAATAATGTAAATAGGAACACTTAATATTAGTGCTATAAGTAGTAAAAATAGCAAAAGAAAATAATCAGGTAACTTTTGATATATTAATGGGCTTAATTTTATTACTTTCAGTAATAGTTGTACCGATAACTAACTATATTCTTAAAAATAAACTTAATCTAGAGTAGTGAATATATCAATCACTACTTTTCTTTTGGTCTAAATTTATGTATAATAGGTATGGAAAGAGGGGCTATTATGTATTTATTTATAGAATATCCTAAATGTAGTACTTGCAAGAAAGCTAGAAAGTTTTTAGATGATAATAATATTAAATATATAAATAGAAATATTATAACTGATAATCCTACTAAAGAAGAATTAAAAAAGTTTCTTGAAGTTAGTGGTAAAGATATTAAGACTTTCTTTAATACTAGTGGTAATTTATATAAAGAACTACATCTAAAAGATAAATTACCTAATATGACTTTAGATGAAAAGTTAGAGTTATTATCTACTGATGGTATGCTTGTTAAAAGACCTCTTCTTGTAGGAGATAACTTTGTTTTAGCAGGTTTTAGGGAAGATACATGGAAAGAAGTGATAATTAATGGATGAATTGTTTCAAAGACTTAATATAACTCCTAAAAATTTAAAACTATATGAAGTAGCATTTTCTCACTCATCTTATGCAAATGAACATAGAGCAAAGAAAGATTATGAGAGATTAGAGTTTTTAGGAGATGCAGTAGTTGACCTTGTTATGGCAGATTATTTATATCGTAATCATGATGAGAATGAAGGTACTATGACTAAAGTAAGAGCAAGTTATGTATGTGAAAATGCTTTATATAAGTATTCTTTAGATTTAGGACTTAATAAATATATTAAAGTAGGTCATGGGGAAGAGTTAAATGGAGGTAAACATAAGAAAGCTATTGTTGCTGATATTTTTGAATCCTTTATGGGAGCGATTTATTTAGATCTTGGTTATGCTACAGTAAGAAGAGTAATTTTAGATATTATTGTTCCTTATATTACTAACCCTGATATAACTTTTTTCTCTGATTATAAGTCTGCTTTACAAGAAGCAGTGCAAACTAGTAAGAAAAGCCTTTATTATGAATTAATATCTGAATCAGGTCCACCTCATGATAAAAAGTTTAAAATGCAAGTTAGAGTAGATGGTATTATTTATGGAGAAGGGGTTGGAAGTAGTAAAAAAGAGGCTGAACAATTAGCTGCTAAAAGTGCTCTTGAGAAGTTAGCGATATAATGGAGTAGTTATGATGAGAAATAAATATAATGATATTATACTGTGTTTAGATGAGATAACAATATATAGTCAATTAATTAAGGACGAGTTAATACAATACTTACTTGAATGTATGATATATTGTCCTTGGCATCTTAAAGATGATAGTTTTAATAAATCTTTTAATTATTTAGTTAATACACTTAGAAGTTTAGATGAATGTATTAGAAAAAAAGAAAAGTTAGCTTTAGCTAATTATACTAAACTAAATAGAAGAATAATTTCTAATTTAAAGAAAGATATAGATATAGTATTAGGTATTTATGATTTGTTAGATGATTATTTAATTGCTTTTACTGAATATGAAGTTACTAGAGATTTTGGAGATAAAAAGTTTACTAAAGATTATAATATTCATATAGAACAATTAGAACAGTATATAACTTTAGATATGAAAACTTTAGTAAAACGTTCTAAAAAATATAGAAAAAATAGTAAAAATAGTGTATAATTAGTAAAGTTTTGTTTCTATATATAAGAAAAGAAAGGAGAAAAAATGAGTAAAATAAAAATATTTAGTTTAGGTGGACTAAACGAGAATGGTAAAAATATGTATGTTGTTGAAGTAGATAAAAACATTTATGTATTTGATGCTGGAAGTAAATTTGATAATGAAAAAAATTTAGGGATAGATTATATTATTCCTAACTTTGATTATTTAATAAAAAATAGAAAAAGAATTAAGGGTATCTTTTTAAGTCATGGACATGAAGGTAATATGGGAGCAGTTCCTGATATTTTAAAAGCTATTCCTGAAGTTTATATTTATGGGGCTAGATTAACTCTTGAAATATTAAAACAAGATTTAAGTGATGATATTATAAAGAAAAGTCATTTAATAGAAGTTAAAGCTCATAAAAAGATTGATTTTGGTAAGGAGAGTATTTTTCCTATTGCTATGACACACTCTATTCCTGATGCGTTATGTTATGTATTATATACTAAGGATGGAGCGATTGTTTATACTGGAGATTTTACATTTGATCATACAGAGACTGGATTATATAAGACAGATATAGGAAAACTTGCTTATGTAGGAAAACAGGGGGTTCTTTGTCTTTTAGCAGAGTCTATGTATGCTGAAAGAGAAGGATATACTAGTCCAAGTAATAGAGTAAGTGATTTTATTAGAAATGTACTTGCTAAAAATAAAGGGAGAATAATAGCGACTGTATTTCCTGCTCATTTCTATAGAATACAGGAAATATTTGATGAAGTTAGTAAGACTCATAGAAAGATTGTTATTATGGGACATTCCTTACAAAATACTATTAATTATGCTCTTAAGAATAAATATTTAACTATAGATAGAAGAGTGATTGGAGATTTGAGTAATCTAAATGATAAAGATACTGTAGTATTAATATCTGATGAGAAAGAAAAACCTTTTGCAAATTTGGAAAGAATAATTAAGGGGTATGATAAATTTATTAAACTTAATACTAATGATACAATCTTTATTACAGAACCTGCTTATGAGGGGATAGAAAAACGTCTTGCTACTGTTATGGATGAGATTGCTATGTTAGGAGTTAATGCTATTAGTTTATCTAGTAAGAGGCATTTATTACATCATGCATCAAGGGAAGATTTATCACTTTTAATAAATATTATGAATCCTAAATATTATTTTCCTGTGAAAGGAGAATATCGTAATCAATATGCTAATGCTGAAGTAGCAGAATCTTTAGGTATTTCTAAAGATAATATAATATTAAAACAAAATGGAGATGTTACTTTGTTTGTTAAAGGTAATCTTGTACCTACTAATGAGCATATTACAGTAGATGAGATATTAATAGATGGTAATAGTAATGATGATATAGGTGATTTGGTTTTAAAAGATAGAGAAATGTTAGGAGAGAATGGTATTGTTATTATAAGTTGTACTTTAGATAGAGAAAGTAAAAAAATATTAGCAGGACCAGAGGTTTTAACTAGAGGATTTATTTATGTTAAAGATAATTTAGATTTAGTAGAAGAGATAAAAAATATTTCTTTGGAAATTGTTGAAAATAATATAAGTGTTGGTGCTAAGAGAGTAGATTATAGTGCTATTAAAACAGAAGTAAGAGATGTTTTAGGTAAGTACTTTTATAAGACTATGGAAACAAAACCTATGATTATAACAGTTATACAAGAAGTATAAAAGTAGTTGCAGTAATTATAA
>CAZJKS010000102.1:0-4439 GCA_964546695.1 uncultured Muribaculaceae bacterium
TTTTTTCTTTTTTCTAAACTGATATATTTTTGTCATATGATTTTCGGTATCTAAAACATCACTATTATTAACACTTTTATTAATACCTTTTTTTATTTCGTAAAGTCTTACATCACGATATGATGCTTCATTAATGCAATTACTAAAAAAAGGTATTCTTCTTTCAATATAAGAAGTAATTCCAATAAAAGTCTTCTCTAAAGTTAAGAACTCTTTTAAACATCCATTAGCGTATTCTTTACTTTCAATAGATAAAACAGCTTCATCCCTATCATTTTTAAATATATAAAACTGATTATAGTTGTAATTAGGTGCTTCAATAGGAGTAAGATCCCAATTATACCTTTTATCTTTAATAGTTATTCTTTCAATATTAATAGAATCATCTTCAATTATATAAGAATGAAAAGCTTCTTTATCATCAATAAATTTTACAATAATCTTTCTTTTCCCATCATCATCTATATTATCTCTAAAACTAAAACTAAAATCTTTCTCTTTCATATTATTCATATTTCCGATTAATAAATGATCCAAATATATTTTGTCATTCTTATCTCTATTTAAAGTAAAATATAAAGTTTCTCCCTTAAAATGAACACGGTTCATATTATTCTTATCTTTATAAACACTCATTCTTTCTCTTCTTTTATTTAAAGAAATTAAATTCACTCCCTTGTTATCAACAATAATGTTATAATCATTAATTTCAAAAAATTTTTTCAACTCTTCATTTTTTAAAAAGTCAGCCAAATCTAAAACAATATCTTTGTATTCCATTTTTCCTCTCCCCAATAAAATATGCTTATTATTATACAACATTTTATTATAATGTCAAAGAATTTCTTCTTTTGTCGAATTTATTGTTATTCTTAACATAGTGTATTATTATGTCAATAAGGAGTGTGATATATATGAATAATCAAGATGTAATTATATTATTATCACAGATTAGTTATAAGATAAAAGAAACATTACTTTATTATAATGCAGAAGTTCTATTAGAAAAGATTGACAAAAAGCGATAATTTATTCTAAAATATAGAGTGTAAAGGGATTGGTGATTTAGATGTATCAGAATAAAATAACATTAACACCCCAAGAAATTTTAGAAAAAGATTTTAAGATTGATACAAGAGGTTATCGTCTTAAAGAAGTTGATCAGTTTCTTGATACTATCATTAGTGATTATGAACAATTTTTTACAATCATTGACAGCTTAGAAAAAGAAAAAGCTGAACTATTAAGAGAAATTATGTCTTTAAAACAAGATCTTAGAAATGCGCGAATGAATGTTGAAATTGCTAGAAAGAACACTGATACAACAGAAGTTAGCAACCTTGATATTTTAAGACGTCTTAGCAAACTTGAAAAAGAAGTGTATGGTAGAGAAGATTAATATTTTAGACAAGTGCTGGGAATAAAATCCTAGAGGAAAGTCCATGCTCACACGATTCTGAGATGATCGTAGTGTTCGTGCTTAAGGAAAAAATAACTTAAGGTAGTGTTAAAACACTAACGGCGGAAGTATTACCTAAAGATTTATCCATGGTAATACTTTAAGCAGTGCCACAGAGACGAGACATCTGGGAAACTAGATGTATGAAACGCGGTAAACCCCACGAGTGAGAAACCCAAATTATGGTAGGGGAGCTTTAAGAGGAGAAATGAATTTTCTTAAAGACTAGAAATAGTAGATAAATACTTGTCACCTAGAAATAGGTACAGAACATGGCTTATTAAATATTAATTATTATTATGAACGGAGAAACGACGAATTATGAAAGAATTGGGATATTATCTTCAAGATACAAGAAGAAGTAACGGTGTTAGTTTAGAAGAAGCAGCTAGTGATTTAAATGTCGATGTTTCTTATTTAGAAAATATAGAAAGTGCTAATATAAGGGCTTTTAAAGATGTATATTATATGCGAGAACTAATTAAGGAATATGCTAAATATTTAGGACTTGATGAAGAAAAAATACTAGATGAGTTTAATGATTTTTTATTTGAACATACATCAAAAATTTCTTTAGATGATATAATGGAAGCGAAAAGAAAAAAAGAAGAAGAGGAAAAGCAAAATAAAACTAAAAAGATTCAGTCCCCTTATACAAAAGAATACAAAAGAAAAATTAGAAAATTGCCATTTGTAATAGCTGGTATAATATTTATACTTGCCATTATAATTTCGATAATTGTTATAAAGCTTATTAATAGAGAACCTGCAATTACAAGTGAGTTGAAAGGAATAGAAGTTTATGAATACACCAACTAAATTAACAATGTTAAGAATTATCTTAACTATTATAATGATTATAATTTTAATATTTCCATTTTATCTAGTAGGGTTTAGTTTCCCTCAATTTGAAGTTAGTAGCATCTATATTAAAACAGAATATATAATAGCGGGAGTTATCTTTATAATTGCCAGTTTAACAGATTTTTTAGATGGATATCTAGCAAGAAAAAACAATCAAGTAACAGATCTTGGGAAAATGTTAGATGCTATCGCTGATAAAGTTTTAGTAAACAGTGCTTTAATAATATTAGCTTATAAAGGTTTTATACCTGTAGTTATTCCAGTTGTGATTATATTTAGAGACACTGTAGTAGATGCAATTAAAATGCAATCATCAACTAAAGGAAAAGTAGTAGCAGCAATCAAATCTGGTAAAATTAAAACTGCATCAATGATGGTAGGATTAGTTTTAACATTCTTTTATAACTTACCATTTGAACTTTGGAATATCAGAGTAGCTGATTTTCTAATCTATTTTGCAACTATTATGTCAATAATTTCAATGATTGAATATTTTAATCTTAATAAAAAACTTATTTTAGAACCAAAAGAAAGTTAAAACTTGGTTCTTTTTTTATATAAGTAAAGAAAGTAAGTGCGAAAAATTTATGTCTTATATCCTCCGAATTTTGTAAATTCTCTAGGCAGATTTTCTAAATTCAGACCTATTTTTTTCTAATTTACGGCTTTTCGCAAACTTTTGTTCGAAAAATGCTTGACTTTTTTTATTTAACTTTATAAAATGATAATATAATTATTATTTGAGGAGGACATTATGAGTAAAAATACTAATAAAGACAGTAAAGATAAAAATCTTGAGGCTGTTTTAGCTGATATAGAAAAGCAATTTGGTAAGGGAGCAGTTATGAGACTTGGGGATAATCCCCATATGAAAATGGATGTAGTATCTAGTGGTTGTTTAAGTCTAGATATTGCTCTTGGAATAGGTGGATATCCTAAGGGTAGAATCATTGAAATATATGGGCCAGAGTCAAGTGGTAAAACTACTTTCGCTTTACAAGCTATCGCTGAAGTACAAAAAACAGGAGGAAGAGCAGCTTTTATAGATGCAGAGCATGCTTTAGATCCAGTCTATGCTAAAAGACTTGGTGTTAATATTAATGAGCTTATCCTATCGCAACCAGATACAGGAGAACAAGCTTTAGAAATATGTGAGGCTTTAGTAAGAAGTGGTGCAGTTAACATCGTAGTTGTCGACTCAGTCGCTGCCCTTGTTCCTCAAGCTGAAATTGATGGGGAAATGGGAGATTCACATGTTGGTTTACAAGCAAGACTTATGTCTCAAGCACTACGTAAGTTGAGTGGAACAATAAATAAAACAAATACAATTGCTATTTTTATAAATCAATTAAGAGAAAAAGTAGGTGTAATGTTTGGTAATCCTGAGACTACTCCTGGTGGAAGAGCCTTAAAATTTTACTCTACAATTAGACTTGATATTAGACGTAATGAACAACTAAAAGTAGGGGATAAAGTTATGGGTAACAAAACAACCGTTAAAGTTGTTAAAAACAAAGTAGCACCACCTTTTAAAACAGCTGTTGTCGATATTATGTATGGAGAAGGAATTTCAAAAGAAGGGGAATTAATAGACTTAGGTAGTGAAGCTAATATTGTTGAAAAGACAGGATCTTGGTATTCGTATAAAGGTGAAAAATTAGGTCAAGGAAAAGAAAATGTTAAACTTCTACTTAAAGATAATAAAGAACTTAGGGACGAAATAGAAGAGCAAGTAAGAGAATTTTATGGCATTAATTTAAATAAAAAAGAAGAAAACTAGTCTATTAAACTTCTAGTTTGTCTTCTTCGTCAACCATTAAGGTAAACAAATCACCTGGAGTGCAGTTTAACAAAATGCAAATTTGTTCAATATATTTAAAACTAATTGATGTAGTTTCCCCTCTTATTATTCTATTCAAATTTCTTGAAGTTATATTCATTCTTTGACACAACCAATATTTACTTCGCTTATTTTGCTTTAATAATTCTTCAATATTTACCTTAATCATTACATTATCACCCGTTAATAAAATTTTATAAGAAATGATAAACATAAATAAGATACTTGCATTACCCACATATTAATCACCTTGACAACTTCTAAATTAAAACTTAC
>CAZJKS010000103.1:0-4385 GCA_964546695.1 uncultured Muribaculaceae bacterium
AGCAATTATTTTGCTTTTTCTTTTCTCGTTCTTATGATATATTCTAATCTACTTGCTCTCATAACTTGATTATTAAAAGAATTATATGAAATATCAATAGTTAAATTTTTACCATTTTTAAAAATTACTTTTGTTTTAGTATTATTAAGTTTATCATAAGATTTTATATTATTTAAAGAAATCCAACTACAATCATCATCTATTGGACTAGTAGTAGGAAAAAATATTAAATTTTTACTATCTTCAACTACCACAGGTAATTTATATTTGCTATTTAGTATTTCTCCTGCACCTGTTCTTCTCCCTTCATAAGAACTACCAAAGTATTTACAACTATAATCAACAATTTCTAAAGGTTTCATCTTTACTTCATAATTACAGTCATCTTCTACAACTACTGAATCCCATATACTTCCCCCAGGAATTATTGCAAGTGTTTCATCATTAATTTCATAATCTCTCATATATATTTTCCCCCTTCAAAAGCAATTACTTGCTTTGCTATCAGTCTACTATATTATATTGTCGAAAAATGAATTTTATTGTCGAAAAAGGCAAAAAAAAAGAAAATTTATGTAAAATTTTCCTCAAAAAATGAAAATTTAATATGTTCTTATAGGCAAAACTAACTGAGTTAAGCTCTCATCTTCATCACTTTTTAATAATATAGGTTTAATCTCTCCTACAAAATATAATTCCACTGTCTCTGTATCAAAAGACTTTAAAGCATCCATCATATATTTAGAACTAAAAGATACTTTAATATCTATATCTTGATCTTTATTAATTATCATCTTCTCTTCTACCCTACCTATCTCTGCACTAGAAGATTTCATAATTAAATTATTTCCATCAGTTTCCAAAGTAACTGTATTTTTATCTTTATCACTAGTTAATATACTGACTCTATCAACAACATCATAGAAATTATTAATATTAAAATGTAATTTAACTAAATGATCTTTTGGCAATAAATTAGAAGTATTAGGATATGTCCCACTAATTAATCTAGACTGAAATAATAAATTTTTATATTTAAACAAAATCTTATTATTAAATATATGAATCTCAACTAAATCTTCACTATCATCTATTATTCTTGTAAATTCAAGCAAATTTCGACTAGGAATAACTATATTTTGATTTTCTTTACTAACTCTATTTAATTTTATTACTTTTCTAGCAAGTCTATAAGAATCAGTTGCATTACATTCTAAAACATCCCCAATTATATTAAAATTTATACCATTAAGAATTGCTTTATTCTCATCTATAGAAGTAGCAAAAGCAGTTTGACTAACTATCTCTTTCATTACAACAGGAGCAAGCTCTATATGATTTTTACTTTCACCTAAATCTATATTAGGATATTCACTTTCACTAATACCATTTAAATTAAATTCACTATTTTCTGTATAAATCAATATTTTAAGTTCATCAACAACTTCTATATTAATATATTCATCAGGTAATTTTCTAACAATATCAGAAATATACTTTCCTTGTATTATGATACTCCCCTCTTCTTTAACTTTAATAATCTTTTCATCATCACAATCTATATAAGTTTGAATTGTAATATCATTATCACTAGCAGTTAAAACTAATTTCTTCTTAGTAAGTTCAAATTTTATTCCTGCTAAAACGGGAATAACATTTCTACTAGATATTGCTTTACTAACCTTATTAATCGCTTCCATCAATCTTTCTTTTTTTATTGTAAATTTCATTAATATTCCTTCTTTCTATATATATTTTTTTTAATAATATCGTGGAAAATGTGGAAAACATACATTTCCTTTATATTATAACATAAAATTATTAATAATACTCTGTGGATAAAAAGTATATAACTAATAATTTTCCACAATTTATGGTTTTAAATCTTTAATGAGTTTTTCTATAATGCCTGCTAAATCACTATTATTTTTAATTTCCTGCTCAATTTTTTCAACAGAGTGCATAACAGTAGAATGATCTTTACCACCAAATTCAGTTCCTATTTTTGGAAAAGATTCATTAGTTAATTTCCGGCATAAATACATAGCAATCTGTCTTGGAAAAGCAATATTACTACTTCTTTTCTTACTTCTAATATCTTCTACAGAAATTTGAAAGTACTCTGAAACTACTTTTTGAATTCTTGTTATATCATTTTTTTCACTCAAACCTTTACTGATAAAGTCTTTCAAAGCTTCAATAGCAAGATTAATATCAATTTTTACTCCTCCCATGATAGTAGAATATGCTACAAGTCTAGTAATAGATCCTTCAAGTTGTCTAACATCACTACCCATATTAGAAGCAATATATTCTATTACATCTTCAGGAATTTCTGTTTCAAAGTTTCCAGCAATTATTTTCTTTCTAAGTATTTCTTTTCTAAGATCAAAATCAGGTGGATAAATATTAACGGTAAGACCCCAGCAAAACCTTGTTCTAAGTCTTTCCTCTAAAAGTTTCAAATCATTAGGTGATCTATCGGAAGATATGATGATTTGTTTTGAATCATTATAAAGATTAGTAAAAGTATGGAAAAATTCTTGTTGAGTTTGCGTCGCCCCACCCAAAAATTGAATATCGTCTATTATCAAAACATCTATATTCCTATATTTATTCTTAAAAAAGTCTATATAATTGAAATTAGTTCCACTTTCATCTTTTTTATTAATACCAACAAAATCATCCCTAAATTGATCACTTGTTACATAAAGAACTCTTCTATTAGAATTATCTACAATATAATTCCCAATAGCATGCATTAAATGTGTTTTACCTAATCCACTATTTCCATATATAAATAAAGGGTTATACATCTTACCTGGATTTTCAGCAACAGATAAAGCAGCCGCTTGAGCGAATTTATTACTATTACCAACTATAAAGTTATCAAAATTATATTTACAGTTAAGATTAGACTGATTTTTAAAAGATTTAGGTACACCTTCGTCAACTTCTTTAGTTTTGTTAGATATTTTATCTCCTTCCCTATTATTTATCTCATCAGCAAGTAAAAATTCCAAATCAAAATTAGTACCAGTTACTTTATTAAGAGAGGTTTTTATAAGTTCAAAATAATTATCAGATAAATGTTTCTTATGAATAGACATGGGTACTTCAATGATTGCCACACCATTATTTAATTCTACAAGTTTAACATCACTAAACCAAGTGTCGAAAGCTAGGGATGAAAGTTCATCTTTAATTTCTTTCAGAACATTTTGCCATAGAATTTCGACATTCACCCTATCACCTCCCACCTGAATTTCCTAAATTACCATTATAATACTCTAAATTTGTGGAAAAAGAAATAGAAAATTTAAACTTTTTAAATTTCCACATTTCATCCACAATTATATCCACAACAAAAACCGACAAATATCAACAAAAAGTAGAGTTTTCCACATTTTCCACAATTTTATAATTCACAAGTTAATATCTGTTTTCCACACGATGTGGAAATAGTGGAAAAAATATGTTAATATAAAAATGTAAGTACTTATTTTAAATATCAAGGGAGGTTCAAAATGAATGATTTAATTAAATTATTAGATTTAGTAAAAGCAACAGATAAAGAAAAAAGTTCATTATTATCAAAGGAAGAACTAAAACTGTTATTAGAAAGATATAAAGAAATATTATCAAAAGAGATAATTGAATATCTAGACTCTTTAATAGAACTAGAATTTTCAGTTATAAAAGATAATACAACGATAAAGAATAAAGAAATAATAACTGAACTTTCTATTTATCGCTATGCTTCAATTTATAATATTTATAATAGAAGTATTAAACTAATAAAGGAAAATAATTTACCTATAGAAATTAATAGATTTGATAAGCCTATTGATGTTAGAGAAAACTCTTTAAATCTATCTTTCGTTACAAGAAGTAAAAAAAGGATAAATATATTTGAATATGATTACGATTATCATTCACCATATAGAAATAAAATCCCAGAATATTATTACAATAGAAATTTGGGAAGAATAACCATTTTAGAAAGCAAAGAACAAAGAGAAAAAGAAATTAATCTTATTCGTGAAAAGTTAAAAAAATTATATGATAGATATGTATCTCCCCGAGTTTTTATAGAAGAAGAAATAATAGGCTATGATACTTTTTATAAAAACACAATAAAAATAAAACAACTAGAGAGAAGACTTGCTGAATTAGATTCTAAAAAAGAATTAACTGATGAAGAAAAGGAAGAAATAGAAATAACAAATTATATCGCTAAAATTATATTAGATGACATGGGTTTAAAAGAAGAAGATTTTATAGAATACAAAGAAGATTTATTTAATATGAGTAAGGAATTTACTAATTTAGAAGAAATAAAAGTAAAAAAACTGCCTAATTTAGAAATTAAAAGAAAAATTAAA
>CAZJKS010000104.1:0-4360 GCA_964546695.1 uncultured Muribaculaceae bacterium
TTATTTTGACTCCTTTATTCAACTATTTATCCCTTAATTCTACATTTAAAATAGTAGTTACCTTCTTAATAATATTATCAAAGACATTCATTACTTCTTCATCAGTTAAAGTCCTATTACTATCCATAAATGTTAAGTTATAAGCGATAGATTTCTTATCATTATCAAGTTTTTCATAAACATCAAAGACATTTATTTCATTAAGTAGTCTACCACCAGCTTTCTTAATAACTGCCTCTACTTCACTTGATGACATAGACTTAGGTACAATGAAGGCAACATCTTTAACTATGGTTGGATATTTTGAAGCTTCTTTATATTTTAAAGGTTTAACTTTAGTCATTAAAGCATTTAAAGATAACTCACACACATACACTTCATCTTTACATTCTTTAGGATGAACTCTACCCATAATACCGATTCTTTTACGGTCAAGAAGGATATCTGCTGATACTCCTTTATGTAAGTCTTTAACATTACTCTTAACAAAGCTATAACGATTTTTAAAGCCTAAGTAATCAAGAATACTTTCAACTATTCCTTTCATCAAGTAGAAGTCTACTTTAATAGAACCTTGCCAAGTATTAGTAACATAATTACCTTTCATAAGAAATGCTATCTTAGACTCTTCATTATAAGATTTATCATAAGTTTTAGCAATTTCATAGATATTTATATCTTCTACCTTACGAGCTTTATTATAGTTATATACATTAAGTAATGATGGTATTAAGCTTGTTCTAATAACACTCTTATCTATACTCATAGGATTAGGTAAAGTAATTTTCTCTTTTTCTTCATAATCAAAATTACTAGCCATAGAAGGTGATACTAAAGTATAAGTTTTAACTTCATTTAACCCTAAACTTCTAAGACGTTTAGATATTTTTTTACGATATTTAACCTCTCCTATATATTCACCTTTTTTAGTTTCAATTTTAGGTAATGTAGAAACTAGTTTTTGATAACCATAAAGTCTACCAATTTCTTCTGCTATATCATTGACATTAGGATCAATATCTAGTCTTCTACTTGGAATAGTTACCCTAAATTTACCATCCTTTAAAGTATATGGAAAGTCAAGTTTTTCTAGTTCAAACTTCATGTCATCTTCAGTAATACGCATTCCTAACATTTTATCTACTTGTTCAGGAATAAATTCTACTACTTTAGGAGTCTTATCAACTTTGTCATGTTTAACAATACCAGAAAGTATAGTAGCATTAGCATACTTTTCTAATAGATGGCAGGCTCTATTAAGAGCATAATTAGTATATTCATAACTTAAGCCTTTACCATATCTTATACTAGCTTCACTTCTAAGATCTAAGTGAGATGCCGTATATCTAATACTAACAGGATCAAAGATAGCTGCTTCTATTAAGATATTTTTAGTAGTAGGTTCAACTTCAGTATTAACTCCTCCCATTACACCAGCGATACAAACAGGTTTTGTTCCATCAGTAATAATAATATCACTATTTCTAAGAGTTCTTTCTTTATTATCTAGTGTTGTAATATTTTCTCCATCTTTTGCATCTCTTACTAATATTTTATCGCCTAAAGTATCTTTATCAAAGAAGTGAAGAGGTTGACCAAACTCTAACATAACATAATTAGATATATCTACAACGTTATTTATTGGTCTCATACCAACAGAAAGTAATCTTCTTTTAATAAAGTCAGGAGACTCTTTAATTTCAACATTAGTAACCATCTTAGCTAAATAATAAGGGCATTTACTAGTTTTTACTTCTAATTTAAAATGATTATTAATATTATCTTTATCTTCACTATATGATAAATCAGGTAAAGTTACTTTTCTATTTAATATAGCTGAGATTTCATAAGCAAAACCGATATGATAGTAACAATCATTATTACGATGTTTATGAATATCTAATTCATATAATGTATCTTCAAGCCCTAAATAAACAAGAGGGTCTTTTCCTACAGGAGCATCGTTACTTAACTCTTCAATACCTTTAGCATATGTCTCATCAGTTTTCTCTTCAAGACCAAGTTCATATAAAGCACAAATCATACCATTAGATTCTACTCCTCTAATCTTACTTGCTTTAATAGCAAAGTCTCCTGGAAGCACAGCTCCTGGTAGAGCGACTATTACTTTAAGTCCTTCACGGACATTAGGAGCTCCACAGACTATTTGTTGTAACTCATTACGTCCTACATCAACTTGACATAAATGTAAATGATCACTATCAGGATGATCTATACAAGATTTAACTTCACCAATAACTAAATTATCTATCTTATTAGTAATAATTTTTTCAACATTAATACCAGCTTCAGTAATCTTAACGGCAAGTTTTTCTAAGTCTTGGTCAGATATATCTATATAATCTTTTACCCATTCTAAATTAATCATTACTACTAATCTCCTCTCTATCAAAATTTCTAACTTCTCTTAAATCAGCATTATAAAATACGCGTAAATCATTAATATTATATTTAAGCATAGCCATACGTTCTGCTCCAAAACCAAAAGCAAAACCACTCCAGATATTAGGATCATAACCACTCATACGAAGAACATTAGGATGAACAATACCTGCTCCTGCGATAGTAATCCAGCCTGTATGTTTGCAAATACTACAACCTTTTCCTTTACAGTTAAAACAACTAATATCTACTTCTACAGATGGTTCAGTAAACTGATAATAGCTAGGTCTAAAACGAGTCTCAACATCATTACCAAATAATTTCTTAACAATAACATCAATAGTTCCTTTTAAGTCTGATAAAGATATATCTTTATCTACAAGTAATCCTTCTATTTGCATAAATTGATGAGAATGAGTAGCATCATCATCATCTCTTCTATAAGTCTTACCCGGACAAATAACACGAACTGGTACTTCACCCTTTCCTTTTAACATTGTTCTAACTTGAACAGGAGATGTTTGACTTCTAAGTAGTGTCTCTTCTCCTTCGATATAGAATGTATCCTGAGCATCTCTTGCAGGATGTCCTTTAGGTATATTTAACATTTCAAAGTTATATTTATCTTCCTCTACTTCTGGTCCATCAACTACATCATAGCCCATAGACATAAATACTTCTTCTACTTCTTCTATTAATTTCTCTAAAATATTAGGAGAACCTATACTCACCTTTGTACTAGGTAAGCTTATATCAATAGATTCACGTTCTAATTTTTTATTTAGTTCATCAGTCTCAAGCTTTTCTTTAATAGAATTATACTCTTCATTAAAATAATTTCTTAGTGAATTAACACCTATTCCAAACTCTTTTTTCTTATCATTTGGAACATCTTTAATCTTACTATTAAGTTCTGTAATAATACCTTTCTTACTTAAATATTTAATATGTAGTTCATTAAGACTCTTTAAGTCTTTAACACCACTTAAATCTTTTGCTATTTCTTTTTTAATATCTTCTATATTCACATTAATACATCTCCTTTATCTTAATTAATCTTTTTATATGAGGAATATCTTTATCTTCTTTAGGATTATAATAAATAGCATCAAGCCCTACATTCCTTGCTCCCACTATGTCTTTAGTATAATTATCCCCTACCATAACACATTCAAAAGGTTTATATTCTCCACAAGCATAAAGATATCCTTCTTTACTAGGTTTCATATATTCTTCAGCACCAATAATTTCTTTAAAATATGAATATAATCCTACTTTTTTAAGTCTTCCTACTTGAGTTTTTGTAAACCAATTTGAATAAATAACATTCTCTATTCCTTGATTATTTAAATAATCAAGTACCTCTACTGCCCCAGGATGAATAACTTCATTAACATTAATCATATAATCAATCCACTCATCAATTAGATCTCTACTAATCATGACTCCACTTCTTATACTTAAAAAATCACTAAGTGATTTTTTATTATATCTAGGGTACTCTTTTTCATAAGCATTAATTAAATCAGAATGTTGTTTTTTAAATTTAAGAAAATCTTCTTCACTTAAGTTCTTTTTAAATAATTCTTCTTCTTTTGAAAAATCTCCATCTAAAATAGTACCATCTAAACCCCAAATAAATCGCTTAACCATAACTCCTCCTTAAAAATAAAAAAACTATAACTTAAGGGCGTAGTTTATTTAAAGGAGCCTACACTGTACCACCTTAATTTATAGTTATTACTATTCTCATTAATCTTAACGCGAAACTACGCCTATAATTTTGTTATAGGAACTCCTAAGATGAATTCATAAACTATTCTTATCTATTTCCACCTACCATAGACTCTCTTTAAAGAAATCATTTATTACTACTTCTTAATCAACATTTCTCATGAATTAATATAACATATTTAAAAGTTAATTGTAAACTATTTTAAATTATTTTTTTTACCAT
>CAZJKS010000105.1:0-4235 GCA_964546695.1 uncultured Muribaculaceae bacterium
TTTCTAATTTGACTACTAAATATGTAAAATACGTTGTTTTCTATACTCCATTCCTAAATTAGGTTCTAATTGTGCTTTTAATTCTCTATCACTTCTAGATGTTTTTATAAAATAAAGTCTTCTTTTTAAAAGGTAGATAGTATAATAATCTTTACCATTTGAGGCGTTAGATGATAAGATTTCTATGCTTGTTTCAATATCATCACTAGCTATTTTATTAACTTTATTTATACATTCTTCTCTTTCTACTTTAGTTAATTTTATATTAGCATATTTACTAATACTAACTGATTTCATATAATCATATATTACTAGAGCTGAAGAAGATGTTGTTTTTTCTTCGCTAGAAACAAAGTTTTCAAAATATGGCTTTACTTGATTTTCTTTTTGTAAAAAACTAAGAATTTTTATTTCTTCTTCACTTAGTTTGTTAGCTTTTTTATTTAATATTTCACCAATATTGAAGTGATTAGGAATATAATTAATTCAATTTAAGTAATCGTTTGGAGTTATTTCCTCGTTTTTAGTTGGTATTATTACAATGCTAGAATTTTTATTGTTTTTTAATTGATGTTTTAAGAGTATTCTTTCTATATTCATATTTATCCTCCATTATTAATTGCTTATTTATTTGTATTTTTTCAATGAAATAATATAATTACTATAATCACTTTAACAGGTATAAGTAAAGTTTGTCAATTAAATTTTAAGCATTAACTTTCTCTTTCCTTAAATCTCTTACTCTTTTTGGTTTTCCAGGTAGTCTTTTAATAGTTTTATTGTCAACAATATTTATTTTACTACTTATACCAAACTTACTTTTAAATTCTTCCTCTATTTCTTCTACATATTCTGGTATAAGGTTACTAATAGTTGCTGTTATTTTTTCTTTTGATTCTACATTTATTGTTAGAATATCCTTATAATTTTCTTTAGTAATAATTATTTCATATTGATGATTAAAATTAGCATGAGAATAAATAAAATCTTCTATTTGACTAACAAATATTTTAACGCCTTTTACTTTTAACATATCATCTGCTCTTCCTAAAAATTCAACTATTCTATTGCTTGTTCTTCCACAAGGACACATTTCCTTAGTTATTTTTACAATATCATTGGTACAGTATCTTACTATTGGAAAGCCTTCATTATAGACAGTTGTAACAACTAATTCGCCTTCATTTTTATTTGTTTTTTCTTTTGTTTTAGGGTCTACTAACTCGAAATAATAATCATCATTTAAATGCATTCCTTTTCCGTAAGTACATTCCATTCCAAGTCCTGGTCCTAATGTTTCAGTCATACCATAATCTTGAGTAACAGATACTTCTTCTCCATAAGCTTTTTTTATTTTTTTACGCATTTCTTTTGTTAATATTTCACTTCCTACTCTAATAATACGAATTGGGAGCTTTTTTAAATTTATTCCTTTACTTTTTGCTTGCTCAGCAAGATGCATAATTTGTGATGCACTTGATATTATCACAGTTGGTTTTAAAGTTTCCATATAATAAAGCTGCATTTCACTACTCATAGTACCTGTTGGTATAATAGTACACCCTAATTCCCTTAAACCGTCATAGAAACTTAAGCCTCCTGTAAACATTCCTAAACCTATACATAGTTGTACAGTATCATTTTTTGTAATACCTGCTAGGTGAGCATTCTTCTTTATTGTTTCCTTACGAAATTTTATATCATTTTCAGTCATTCCTATCACTAGAGGTTTTCCTGTTGTACCACTTGATGCATGATATTGCTTTATTTCTGATTTATGTTGTATGAAGCTACTTATTTCATCCTTAAAAAAATCTTCTTTAGTAGTTAATGGTAGTTTAGAAATATCTTCTTCAGTTTTTATGTCTTCAAGGGTAATATTTGCATCTTCCATTTTCTTTCTATAAATTTCATTATTTAAATATATATTTTCTAAGTTTTTTTTAAACATTTTAAATTTTTTATTCATATCTTGCCTCCAATTTATATTTTAACAATTTATTTATTTTAGTAATTATTTTCGTAATTAATATGGTTAAGAGTAGTGCTATCATAAATAGAATTATTGTTCCTAATATCTCATTGTTTAAAAGAAATTTTTCAGTAACAAATGTTTTTAAAATCATGCCTTGAGTTAAGAAAATATATAATGTATTTCCTCCTAAGTAAGTTAAAAACGACTCTTTTGTTGGAACTAAATTTAAAAATGCAATCGTTACAATTATACTAAATGTATAGAATAATAATCTTTGTAGACAAGCGACTAGTGGAATTACATTATCTATATTAAAATAACTATATTTACCCTTTAAAATTTTTATAGGCAGAATATCATCAAATAACAAAATTGTTATTAAAATTATTATCGATAAGACTATTGTTCCTTTTTTTATCTTTGATGATTTTATTTTTGTAAATAAATTTATATCTTTAGCATAATAACCTAAAACATAAAATGGAAAAAAGCAAAATGTTCTTGATAGTGATAAAGTTTCTCCAAATATAGGTACGAAACCTGCTAATAGGCCAATTATGAATGATATCGGTAACATAACTTTATAATTTACTTTATCTAAAATTGTATCTGAAATAGTATAAAATATTATTGTTATTAAAAACCACAATGTGTATCTTGGTACTAGATAATTTACATTGAAGTGAATTATATGTAGGATAAAAGCATAGTATATAGTTATTATTGTTTGCCAAATTATATATGTCTTTAATAAGCTTTTTACTTTTTGCCATTTGTTTTTTTTGCTTTTACTTGAAAAATAAGCTGATATTATAAAGAAACCTTGTAACATAAATAGTGAGGCAAACTTGAAGAAATCATCATTATAATTGTAATAGTTTGAACAAAGACTTAGAACATGTGCTAAGACAATAAATATTATTAATATTCCTTTGGCATTATCAAAGTAGGCAATTCTTTTCATATTTTCCTCCTTCATTTTAATTTTATAATTTTTAAGTGTTATTATTGTGAAATTTTTTAGAAAAATAAAAGAACCTGGTAATATTGGTTCATTTAATTGATATAATATTTTGTTAAATTATACATTAAATCTAAAGTGGCATATATCTCCATCTTGCATTAAATAATCTTTTCCTTCAAGTCTTGCTTTACCGTTTTCTCTTGCTTTTAATTCACTTCCATACTCTATTAAATCTTCATAGGAGATAACTTCTGCTTTAATAAAACCTTTTTCAAAATCAGTATGAATAATACCAGCACAACTTTTAGCATTCATCCCTTTTTTAAAAGTCCAAGCTCTTACTTCATCAGGTCCTACTGTAAAGTAAGTTGCAAGTCCTAATAAATCATATGTCGCTGATATTAATGTATCTAAGCCACTTTTTTCTAGTCCTAAGGCTTCTAACATTTCCTTTTCATCTATATCATCAAGTTCACTTAATTCTTCTTCTACTTTAGCACAGATTGTGATAACTTTAACATTTTCTTTACTAGCGTATTCTTTTACTTTTTTTACATATTGATTATCAGTTCCTAAATCACTTTCATTAACATTAGCTAGATAAATTAAAGGTTTTTCTGTAAGAAGATTGAAACTTTTAATAATAGACTTTTCTTCTTTGTTTAATTTTATGAGCCTTACTGGAGTATTTTCTTCTAAAGATCTTCTTATTTTCTCTAAGGTTTCATACTCTAAAAGTTCATCTTTATCCTTACTCATTCTAGCTTTCTTACTTATTTTGTTTATTCTGTTAGTTATAGTTTCTAAGTCTGCAAAAATTAATTCTAAATTTATAGTTTCAATATCTCTTATTGGATCTATATTTCCATCTACATGAATGATATTACCATTATCAAAGCATCTTACTACTTCACAAATGGCATCTACTTCTCTTATATGAGATAGAAATTTATTACCTAGTCCTTCTCCTTTACTTGCTCCTTTAACTAGACCTGCTATATCAATAAATTCATAACTGGTATAAATTGTTCTTTTAGGATTGTACATACTAGATAGTTTATCAATTCTCTTATCTTTAACATTTACTATTCCTATATTTGGATCAATTGTGGCGAAGGGATAGTTTTCTGCTAAAATATGGGTCTTTGTTAAGGCATTAAACAATGTACTTTTACCAACATTAGGCAACCCTATAATTCCTGCTTTTAAACTCATAATATTACCTCTTTTCTTCTTCATATTATAACATTGATAATACTAATTTAAAAGAAAAAATACCTTTCGGTATTAAATTGT
>CAZJKS010000106.1:0-4115 GCA_964546695.1 uncultured Muribaculaceae bacterium
AGCATTGGTACTAAAATGAAACATTTTTGTTCTTAAACTTATTTAATTATATACTGTTATTTTTATCTATAAGAAGAAAAATACTCTAGCATAGCTTCATTTGCTTTTTTACTACATTCTAAATCAGGTCTTACTACATTGAAACAATGAAATAATTTTCCTTCTTCTTTTTTCTTGCAATAGTAACTACTATGAGGATGATTAATTTTTGTTAACCAAGAATCAAAGTCTTTACAATTTTGATAACAAACATCTTCTTCGGCACTAATTATATAAACAGGAGGCATATTATCATTCCACAATTCTTTTATATTAGTATACTCTTCTATCTCTTCACAAGATGATAAAATTATTCTTCTATTTTCTTTATTAAAAGCTTTCATAAAAGAAGGAAACATATCAATAGAAGCTTGCGTACAATTTAATCCTAAAGCTAATATTTCTATATTAGGGGGACTAACTTGATATACTTCTTGCATTCTTTTATTATTCCACAATAGACTAATCAATAATACTAAAACAGAACCTGAAGAATCACCAGTTAAATATATTTTATTTATGTTATATTCTTTTGTTATTTTCTCAATAGCAAGAACACTATCTTGTACTTGTCTTTTTAAATTTCCTAAAGGGGCATAATGATAATTGATAGTTGCTACTTGATAATTATTTAAAGCAAGAAAAGAAGCATAATATTTATTAATACTCTTATCGCCTCCAGTAAAAGCACCTCCATGAATATTAATAATTAAAGGTAATTCGTTTAATTTATCGCTTTCTTTTTTATAAATATAATCATATGTATACAAATTATCATTACCTTCTACATATTGAATATTTTCTTTGATAATAACTTCATCAGTTAAAGTTAAATCTTTTTGTCTTTTTATTACATCTTTTAATTGATTATCATAAATTTTTAAAACTAATTTATTTATTAAACTCATTTTCTAAAACCTTCCTTTTTATAAAATATAGATAATTGTTTCTTATATAAATTCAACTATATCATTTATATTTTTTCTTTCATTATGTAAAGGATTTCCCTTATAATCATCATCTTTATAACCAATTGGAATCAAACATATTGGCTCAATATTCTCTTTTAGATTAAACTGCTTCTTTAATTCGTTTTGATCAAACTTCTTAACCCATATATTATCTACCCCAACATTAGTAGCTTCTAACATCATATGTGTTGCAACGATACAAGCATCCATTTCATAAGTTGAATAATCTTCTTTAGTCCAAGCTATATTTTTATCACTACATATTATTAGTACCGTAGGTGCTCCATATCTACAAGGACTAACTTTATCTATTTTTTCTAAAGTTTCTTTTGTCTTTGCTACATATATTTTTTGAGGTTGTAAATTTTTTGCAGTTGGAGCTAGTCTACCTGCTTCTAAAATTTTATTTAACTTTTCTTCCTCTATTTCTTGGTTTTTAAATTTTCTAGTAGCTGTACGCTCTCTAATAACTGTTTCAAAATCTTTATTATCTTTAGAATAATTAATATATTGCTCAACTCTCATATGAAGATTATATTTATCTCTTAACTTAGCAATTTCACTCATCATCTCTGTTTTATGATGTTTATCTAAAGCCTCTTCATTTTCCCATCTATCTATTAATAGAACAGTTTCTTCATCATCCCTTGAAAAGAAGTATTCATACTTTAAATTCCCCTCTTCATTTCTTATTCTTTCTACAAGATGACTTTCTACCATTTCTTTTGCAAAAGCTCTTGCACTACCATTTTTACCTGTATAATATATATTTATTGTTAAACTCATTACAATTTCTCCTTCTATTTATTAATTTTTATTTTGCAAAAGCCAATCTACTACATTAATTTTAGTTATTCCATCATAATCGCCTTCTAAATCCATATCTAATGTTAATAAATATTTAGGATAATAATCACCAGTTTTTTGTAATGACCGAAGTTCTCTTTGTAATACTTTCTCATCTCGAACTGTCAATGCTACTTGAAAATATTTTAATCCTTCTCGAGACTCTGCAACAAAATCAACTTCTAAATCATCAACTTTACCAACATATACTTTATAGCCTCTCCTTAATAGTTCAAGATATACTATATTTTCAAGAATATGCTCCATATCACTATCAGCTTTCTTTCCCAACAAATAACTTCTTAAGCCTTGATCTACTACATAATATTTGTAATCCCTTGCTAATAAGTTTTTACCTTTAATATCAAATCTTTCAGCTTTATATATTAAAAAGCTCTCTACAAAAGCACTTATATACTTTTCAACAGTATGATTACTAGTACTTATTCCTTTACTAGTCAAAGTATCACTTATTTTTTTAGTTGATATAGGACTACCAATACTATCAAAAATAAATTTTAAAACACTTTCTAATAACATCTTATCATTAATATTATTTCTAGCCATAATATCTTTATAAACAATAGTAGAAAAAATTCCATCTAGATATTTATCTAAATCATTAGGATTAGATTTTAAAATACTAATATTTCCTGGCATACCACCATTTCTCATATAATTTAAAAATAATTGTTGATAATTATTATCATCAAAAGCAGACACATACTCTTTAAATGATAAAGGCAACATTTTAATTTCTATATATCTACCTGATAATAAAGTTGCAAGGTTTCCTGATAATAAATAGGCATTAGAGCCAGTAATATATACATCTATATTTTTCTTTATATATAAACTATCAACCGCTTTTTGAAACATAGGTACATTTTGAACTTCATCCAAAAAGACATAATATTTCTTTTTAGAATCAACTTTCTCTTTTATATAATCATATAGTTGTTTATAGTCTTCAAAATTATAATCAGCATCTTCTAAATTTATAGATATTATTTGTTCGTCACTAATATCAGTACTCTTTAAATAATCTATAAATAATTGAAATAAAGTTGATTTACCACATCTTCTTATACCAGTAATAACTTTTATTAGATCTTTATCTTTCCATCTTTTTAATTCATCAAGATATTCTGTCCTTTCTATCATAGCTTTCACCTCTACTATTAGTATACATCAAAATATATACAAAGTCAAGTTTTGGAAAAATTGTTCCAGAACTCTTACATTTTGCTTTCTTTTGGAAACCACAGATTTATCTAATTAATATTAAATAACTAATCTTTTTTACAATTACTTCATAATATCCATATAATAAATTATTTCTTTATTTAAAGACTTAGCATACTCTATTTCACTTTCAGTACTACTTCCAATATAATCATTTACATTAACAACTAAAATAGCATCACTTAATTTTATTTTTTCTTTATGCATTTTATCAATCATTAAAACTTCTTCTTTGCTATAATCATCTTTACTAGTTCTTGATAACTCATTTGGCATCAAAACACAATTACCATCTAAAGTTAATTTTTCTGCTATATTAATCATCTCTTTTTTGAATTTATAACTACCACATACTGTTATTACTTTCATATTTATTTACAACTTCCTCTGTTATCTTCAAAATACTTTTCTATATTTTCTAAGTACTAATCTATCTTATAAATATAATTATCTTTTCTAGGCTTAGTTTCTATATTACCACAATCAGGATAACCTAATATAAGGTTTCCTATTCCAACGTATTCTCCAGTAATTCCTAAAGATTTTAATATCTCTTTACCCTCTTTAGTTTCAAACTCTTCTTTAGCTCTATGTATCCAACAACTACCAAGTCCTAAAGAATGGGCTGCTAACATCATATTTTCCATAACTAAGCTACCATCATAAATATATGTAGGAATATTTTTATCAGCTAGTACAACAATAACAGCAGGCGCTCCATAAAAAGGATCAGTCTCTACTCCCATAATCTTAGCATTTAATTTAGATAGCTTATCCCTAATTTCTTTATTCGTAATAGCAATAATTATAGGAGACTGTTTATTCATCCCAGTTGGTGCAAAGGTGCCTGCTTTTAAGACTTCATCAAGTAAATCAGCAGAAACCATTTCACTTTTATATTTTCTAACACTTCTTCTTTCAACTATATTTTTAATTACATCATTCATAAATTATCCCTCCTACTTTAAGTATAACACTTATTATGAAATGGCAAAAGAAATAGATGAATATTAT
>CAZJKS010000107.1:0-4084 GCA_964546695.1 uncultured Muribaculaceae bacterium
ATTATTTTTATTTACTATAAACATAACTAAAACTTAGGACTAAGTGTTAAAGTTATTTCCATATCATCAGTAATAACTGTCCCAGCTGCTATACTTTGACTAGTAACATACCCATTACCATCCAAAACAACACTAATACCAAGTAATTGCAATAAATCTTCTGCTTGTTTACTAGATAACCCTGAAACATCAGGAACAGTTAAATTACTATCATTAGTAACAAGAAATACTTGAGCACCTTCAGTAACTTTATCTCCACTTGATGGATATTGTTTTATAACTTTATCTCCACTTCCTATAACAGTAACACTCATCCCCATACTCTCAAGTTCACTCTTAGATGTTGTTACATCTTTATTTTTATATGATGTTAAATTATATTCTTCTAATTCTTCTTCACTAGTTGTATCAGGATCAGTACCATAATATTTACTTATATTAACAACAATCTCTTTTATCGCTGTCCATATTACTTTCTGATTACCATCTTCAGGTCTTTTAACAGAAGCATAAATTATTACTTTAGGATCATCATTAGGATATATTCCTGCAAATGACGAAATAATATCATCATCCCCTGTCAAATATCCTCCCCCATTCTCATCAGCAATCTGAGCTGTACCAGTTTTACCAATTAAATTATACCCCTCTAATTTATAACCTGTACCAGTCATCCCTGAAACATTAACTGTATTCCACATCAACTCTCTAATCTTATTAACCGTAGTCTCACTAGCAACCGTATCTACTTCTGTTCTTTCTCCTTCGTAGATAACTTCTCCTGTTGAAGAGTCTACAATCTTCTCTACTATATAAGGTTTTAACATAACTCCCCCATTAGTAAGAGACGTTAAAGCTTGAATATTCTGTATTGGTGTAGTAGTAATACCTTGCCCAAAACCTGCATTAAATATCTCTGTTTCATATTTAAACTCAACTGTACCTGTACTTTCATTAGGAAGTTCAATCCCAGTTTTCTTACCAAAACCTAACTTCTTAAAATAACTACGTAAAACATCTGCCGATAAATATCTATCTATCAAATTAATAACACCTACATTACTAGATAGAGCAAAACCTTGATCAAAAGTAATATCCCCCCAACCAGATCTATTCCAATCACCTATTTCTGTACCATCACTAGTTGTATAAGTACCAGAAGTATATGTCTCACTTCCATTATAAACTCCCTGTTCCATAGCAGCCATATAAGTAAATATCTTCATCGTAGAACCAGGTTCATATGGACTAGATATATTCATATCTAAATAATTAGTAATATCTCTTGTATTAGGATCAAAAGAAGGAGAAGTACTAGCTGCTAAAATAGCCCCTGTATTAGCATCTGCTATCATAATAGTAAACCACTCAAAACTATAATTTTCTTCAGCCTCACTTAAAGCCTGTTCTACAAAAAACTGAATACTACTATTAATAGTTAAATATATATCATTACCATCTTCTGCCTCTTTAGTTATCTCATTAGTACCTGCTATCTTATAACCACGTAAATCCTTTTGATAAGTAGTATATCCATCTTCACCCTTTAAAGTACTATCATAATATTTTTCAATACCCATCTCACCAGTAATAGTAGTCTCTTCTTCCCCATCTTCATTAGTAGTAGTCTCTTCTTTAGCATACCCTAATACATAAGATGCAAAATCTCCTTTCGGATAATATCTCTTAAAACTCTCAACAAAATCTATTCCTGGCAAATCTAACTCTTCAATCGCCTCTTTAGTAAGTTCCGTAAGTCCTTTCCCAGCAGTACCAAACTCTGTCTGATAAACTCCTTCTTTATTTAGATACTTAAGAATCTCTTCTTCACTAACCCCTAAAATAGGTGCTAACTTACTAGCAGTCATCTCTTTATCTACAACATGTTGTGGATCATCAGGATCAGTTGTTCTTGACTCTGATAAATAAGCAATAAGCTTATAAGAAGAAATATTCTGTGCCAAAACTTCCCCATCACTACTATAAATATTACCACGTTCTGCTTTAATAATTTCAGTTGTCGTTGTACGTTGTTTAGCCAAAGCCTGTAAATCTGTATCATCTATCTCATCAGCCAAAGCAAGTTGACACACTCTTGCAATCATTAAAACAAACAAAAAAAGAGAAATAAATATAAAAATCTTGCTGTATTTAATATTATTTTTTCTTCTCTTTTTTCTTTTCAAGCTTACCACTTCCTATTATTCATCAATGTTTTTAATATTATCATTATTATAACTTAAACCCTGTTCTTTGGCAACCTCTTCTATTTTATCAAGACTAGCTAACTCATTTATTTTCATAGATAAACTCTCATTAGTCTTAGTCTGTTCTTCCACTTCTTGTTTTATTTGCTCTACTTCAAAGTTAATCTTTGCTAGTGTTGCCTTAGAAAAAACAATCGTAAGAGGAGCACTAACTGCTAATACAATAGCAAAAGTATAAATAAGACGCTCAAATTTACTCATTTTAACCCGTTTTTTAAGTTTTCTTTTACTCATAACTCTCCTCCTATTTTATTCTCTCTATTACCCTTAAAGTAGCAGAATGTGCTCTATTATTACGAGATAATTCTCCCTTACTAGCTTTAATACCCTTTTTAGTAATTAATTTATAATTAGGTAATTTATCTATAGGTACATTAGGTAACCCTTTAGATATATCATCTATTTTAGTTACTTCAATAAATTTATGCTTTACAATTCTATCCTCTAAAGAATGAAAAGTAATAACAGCAATTCTACCACCTATATTTAAGATAGATAAACTATCATCAAGAGACTTTTCTAAAACATTCAACTCATCATTTACTTCTATTCTCAAAGCTTGAAATATCTGCTTAGCAGGATGTTTTTTAAGTTTCTCTTTATAAGGAACAGAACTCTTAATAATATCTACTAATTCAAAAGTAGTCTTTATTTCTTTAGTATTTCTATATTTAATAATATTTCTAGCAATAGATGCTGCATATTTACTTTCCCCATAATCTTTAAAGATTCTCTTTAACTCTAAATAACTATAAGTATTAACAATTATCTTAGCAGTTAATTTATTATCTTTATCCATTCTCATATCAAGAGGAGCATCAAATCTATATGAAAAACCACGATAATCTTCATCAAGCTGAGGACTTGATACCCCAAGATCATAGAAAATAGCATCTACTTTGTCTATGTTTAATTCCCTTAATTTCTCTTTAGCATAGACAAAATTAGAATCAATTATTTGGAAGTTATCACTTATTAAAGATAGTTTTCTTTTACTATAAGTTAAAGCTTCCTCGTCTTGGTCAAAGGCGAATAGATACCCATTTTTAATTCTTTTTAATATTTGACTACTATGTCCAGCAAAGCCTAAAGTCATATCAACTACAATACTATTATCATGAAGATTTAAAGATTCAATCACTTCATTAAGTAATACAGACTCATGCATTATATCTTCTCCTCAAATAAATTTTCAGCTATATCAGACATTTCATCATTACATGAACTCATAAACTCATTAAAGGCATCTTCATCCCATATTTCTAATCTATCACCCGTTCCTACAATTACACATTTCTTAGATAGATTAGCATAAGTTAATAAAGGCATTGGAATATTAACCCTTCCTTGTTTATCAAGTTCTATGGCAGTAGCACCAGACATAAAGAAACGACTAAAAGCTCTAGCATCTTTTTTAGTAAATGGTAAGCTTTCTAATTTTGTAACAATATGGTTAAAAGTATCAGTTGGATAAACATATATACAGTGTTCTATACCACGAGTAATATAAAAGTTTTTACCGAGTATTTCCCGATATTTAGAAGGTATAGCAATTCTACCTTTATCATCAATATTATGATGAAACTCTCCTATAAACATATTTATCCCCCACTTTTCCCCACAGTCTACCACTGCTTACTTATATATTACACAATAATTAATAAATTGTAAATGAAATAAACCTGATTTAATTAGACAAAAAAAGAACTTTACAATAAAAATGTAAACAAAAAGAAAAAAGGTCTTGACATAACCTTTATCTTTACCCATACAACTCTTCTTCAGTTGAAACCTCATAAGGATTTTCACTTGTTCCA
>CAZJKS010000108.1:0-4079 GCA_964546695.1 uncultured Muribaculaceae bacterium
CTATTTTCTTTAATTACAATACTTTTTCACTGAAATTTAGTTTTGTAATCAACTAAATTTAAACTATTTCACAGTCATACAACTCTCTATACTTACTACATCTTTTATATAATTCTTTATGGGTTCCAATATCAACAATATTTCCATCATCAACAACCACTATTCTATCACATTTATTAACAGTAGATAACCTATGGGCAATAATTAGAATTGTCTTATCTTTATCTAATCCATAAATAGCTTTCTGTACTTTATCCTGTGTAACATTATCTAAAGCACTTGTCGCTTCATCAAAGAGAATAATGTTACTTTGCTTTAATAGTGTTCTAGCAATGGCAAGTCTTTGTTTTTCACCACCAGATAAAGTTACTCCTCCTTCTCCAACAGAAGTATTAAACTTATCATCAAGATTCATAATTACATCATATATATCTGCCTTCTTACACGCATTAATAACCTCACTATCAGAAGCTTTTAAATTACCTATTTTCAAGTTTTCCAAAACTGAGAAATTAAATATATAAGGATTTTGTGATATTAAAGATATATTTTTTCTTAATGACTTATTAGAAATATTATTAATATCTTCGCCATCTATTAAAATATGTCCTTTATCTAGTGAATATAACTTCGTTAATAGTTTAAAAATAGTACTCTTACCACTTCCGGAACTACCAACAAATCCAATTCTTTCCCCTTTCTTAATTATAAAATTTATATCATTTAAAACAATATCTTTATTATAGGCAAAATAAACATTCTTAAACTCTATTTTACTCTTTAAATCATTTATGTCTTTACCACAATCATTTTCTTTATCAAAAGTATTACCTATGACTTCAAATACTCTTGAAGCACTTAAGTTAAACTTCTTTACATACCAAGAAAAACTATTATAAAAGCCTAATAAATTATCTACTCTAGATTTATAAGTATATAAAATAACAAAACTAGCAACTGTAAGACTATTTAAATGCACCAATAAACTACCCAAAACAAAAAATATAACATCAAATAGATTACTAACATTTCCTGATAGAAGTTGAAAACTAGAAGTAACTTTAGCAATATCAATTCGTTTACTGTTTATATCTTTTAACTGTCTATTAGTCTTCCTTAGAATTCCATCTTCAGCGTTTAATAATTTAATATCTTGTAAGCCTCTAACAATTTCTGATATAAGGCCTGTTTTCTTTTCATCAATTAATCTTAAATTTCTAGTTCTGTCATAATAAATATTATTTTCCTTATTCTCAATTACAACAATAACTATAAAGGAAATAATAAAATACAAAAACATATATTTATTTATAACAAGTACAGCTAAAAAAATACCAGCATTAGAAATCATATTTATAAACGTTGAACTCAAATTAGAAAAAGTGTCTATAATATTTTCTGTATCATTATTAATTCTATCAATAAACATTCCCGTAGTATTATCATCCATTACTGACATTTTTATCTTTAAAGTTTCTTCAAACATCTTAATCTGAGCATTTGTTGTCGCTTTTATAGAATATAACTCAAAAATTCTATTAAAAAAATAAAGTATTATATTTCTTAATACTTCTATAAAAAATATAATAATAGCAACTAATATTAGGTCTTTTAGTAAACCATCTGTAAGTTTTATTAGTAACTTAGCAGAAAGTAAAGGAATAATAAAGCTAATCACAGCAAGTAATATTGCTAAAAGTATAAGTATAATAAAATATAGTTTCTCCTTCTTAACAAAATACCAACTCATCTTTAAATTTGTCTTTAATTCTTTAAAATCTTTTTTTATCTTTTTCATTAAACTCCCCCTTCAAAAAGATTTACATCTTAAGCATAACATTACAGTTAACTGGAGAGTCAATAGAAAAGCAGTATTTTTCTACACAAAAGAAAAGAAGCAGAAAAATTCTACTTCCATTAGTTATTTTAAAATTTATTTATAAGTTCTTCTATATTAAAATATACACCTTTATTAACTTTAGACTGTGGATAATCTTTAGAATTACCAACTTCTATTAAATTATCTTTATCAACAACATTTTTACTACTTACACAGTTTTCAAATTTACTTTTTACATACTTACCATACTTATCTTCTAACTCTTCTATGGAACGTACTGTTACAAATAACTTTATTTTTTTATCTAATATTTTATTAAACTCTAATAATATTTGCATATCACATAAGCCATCTAAGAAAAAGGTAAACTTAATATCATTATCTATAGACATATTAACTAACTCATCAATTAAAATATTACCTAATTTATTTATCTTTTCATTACCAATAATAAATATTGCAGTTCTTTCTTTTACATTAGCTAAGTTTATATCACTACCTAATAGATTATTAAATAACATCTCTCTTACACAAAAATCATTTATTTTTTGTTTCATCACAGAAATAATACTGCCTCTAGTCTCAGTTGGAGCATAAACACTAACACTTCCTGCAATATAAATAGGATCAAGAACATCTAGACTATCAAAGTATTTAGTAATATTATCACTTTTACTAACCATAACCTGAATACTACCTAAATTAATCTCTTCTTCTTTGCCTTCTTTAAATAAAATTAAAACTAAAGCCATAAAGTAATCAGCAGCACTATTTTCCCAAAAGGGATCACTATAACGATTATCAGTTTTAAAAATCTCAAGCCCTATTTCTTTAATCATCTCTACTGCTTTATCCTTATTACCTTCTTTATAATATTTATAAGGTAACATTAAAGGATTAAAAGTATTACTTTTATAAGCATCATTTAAATTTAAAACCAATGTAGTATAACCATTGTCATCTAAGTCTTTCTTAAAAGTTCTAAAATATTCATCCTTATTATCTAAAATTAATAAGTTTTCTCCATTATTAATAGAGTTTATTACTTCTTTAAACATAACACCAGTAGTCTTATATGTATTAACTTCTCCAATTATTAAATTTGTATTTTTCATAAAACATCACCTTTCCTAAAATATTGACTTCTTCTTAATAGTTTCTTTATCTACTATCTTATCAGTTATTTTACCATCTTTAAGTTTACTTCTTAAAATATCTGCTTTTTTTATCGCTTCATTCTTAAGTTCAATTTCTTCTAACAGTTTTTCTTTTCTTTTAAGAAATAACTGTTCACTAAAATTATTCCAATTATCTCTAATCTCTTCTAAAGTAAAACCTACTTCTTTTAATTCATTAATAAGTTCTAAATCTTTAACTTGTTCTTCTTTATAATATCTATAACTAGTAAACAAATCAACTTCACTAGGTTTAAACAAGTCTATACTATCATAATATCTAAGTGTCCTAATTGGAATACCTGTGAGTTTAGAAAACTCACCTATTCTAAAAAGCATAAGCATCAGTACCTTTCATGAATATCATACTACAAAATGGTGAATTAAGCCACTTTAACCGACTTACCTCTAAACTTTTTTGAAAGAACTAACACCTTTTGTTCTTCCCTTACAACATTTTTTACTACATAATCTTCTCTTTCAAGTTCATCCCTTAATAACAATAATAACATCTTAAGCATTTTAAGTTGTACTATCTTTATTTTAGTATCTCTATCTATGATATTTTCCTCCTTTCATTGTTACTTTAACATTACAGTTAACTAGAGAGTCAATAAAAAAAGAAAAATATATTTACGAAAACTTGTAACTAACTTATTACATTTCTATCTTGTTTTATAGATATTAATCTGATACTATATTTATAAGGAACATTTAATATTTGGGTGAAGCCAAATTCTTTATGGGAGAAGGCTTGATATAATGAAAAAGAAAGATTTATTAATCATCACTCTAGTAATTATAATCCTTTTTTAAAACATATTACTGCTTCTAGCTTTAATATAGAAAAAGTCACCTAACTCACAACGTGATTTAGGCGACCAAACAAAAATATAATGGTACACTCAACACGCTAATATTAAGTGTTCCTTTTATAATATATGAAAATTTCTTTTCTATATATATCATATCATAATTATTACACTTATGCAAACGCATCTTATAATTTTTCAGGATAAAAACATGAAATAAAATTAAAACAGTAAGCTAAGCCTTTAATTAAA
>CAZJKS010000109.1:0-4034 GCA_964546695.1 uncultured Muribaculaceae bacterium
CCGTGGACCTACTGCGTGTTTCAGAACGGGGCCACTTCGGCGACCGCTTTGCAGGCTTTGAGCGACTGTACGACCTATCTTACCGAGTTCTACGACACCTTCTACCGCTGCGGGTCCGCCGTCGCAGCAGAGAACGGTTACGGAGAAGTCATCGACGTCGTCTGCAATCTCGGTTAAGCGCTCTGCTGGCAATCTCTGGGCCTGTACCGGTGCTTGCGCGGAAATGTACGTATTCGATTGAAAGGAGGTGAGGCCGAAGGGTGCAGAAGGCGAACTAAAAAGACACGACAAAACAGCTGAGAAAACGAAAGTGAGGGTGATGAGAGTGAAATGCAAAAAATTTATATCGCTTATTGTCTCGGGTGCGTTGGTCGGTGCGCTGTCAGTAACGCCGGCAACAGCCTATGCGGCAAGCCTCGCGGACTATATACCGAGCACAGCGAGTTCGACAAGCGGTCTGCTGACCGGCGCGGCTACACGTGCAGCGATGCCGTCGATTGAAATCCTCGGCCTTTCATCCGTTGAGGAATCAGGTCAGTCCATTGATCTGACTGTTGGCAGCAATGGACTCTACTCAAACATCTACAATTGGTCGCAGCCAAAATACGCTCTCATGGCGACGTCGCTTAATTCAGAGCTGAGTCCTTATCTGGCGAACTTTGCTATTGGTCAAGGTACCATGGCTGTCTACAATGAGTCTCGCGACGGTGGAAATGGACCTAATGCTGCCCTGGATGCAGACGATCAGACAGATCAATCCGTGCTTGCCTTGGCTGATTTGGTTGTAGGCAACGGTGATGGCGCGGATCCTAATGCGGTTGCTTATAGCTTTTCGAACTACAGCGACCTCGTAGCCACCATGTATGCCATCGCTGTAGCAGCAGATAATCTGTTGACACAGCCGGCGTATAGCAACGTGAGCCTTCGTTACGACGATGTTTTCTCCAGCGCTACAGCGATAGCGGAGCTCTACGAGCAATATACGATGGGAACCATCGGTGCGGTCATGGAGGCTCTTAGTGGTGAAGGTGATGTTACTGTACCTCTGCGCACCGTCGCCCTTGTCGAGGATGTTTGGGAGGATGATGACAGCGGTTTGATGTTCCAGCTGATGACGGGCGGAAGTGCAATAAACGACGGTACGGCATCGGTCAATCGCTACCTTGAAACCACCGTGTACACCGGCATTAGCCTGAGCGGAGGGAGCGGCACCCTGTCTCTTGCAACAAACCTTGCGGACACTGTTGATTCTAATACCCATACTGCGGTGAATCCTGACACGAAAGAGTCGGTCATAGTTGTTTCCGCGGATGAGCTTGCTTCGGTGAACCTCATCATGGTAGGGGGGCAGCAGAGCTCTTCGAACTATGGCGACATCATGGAGGCTCTTGAAGATCGCGGTCTGCTTTCCAAAACCTATTTTGTTGAGAACAATAGCTCTGCTGGGGCGCAGTACGGCGTCGTCATGAACAGCGTAGAGAACGCCCAGAACGTCGGCCGCATCCTCGGCTGCCTCTATCCGGAGGTCATCGACCAGCAAAGCTGGCTCGCGTATTATTACGAGAACTTCTATCACATCAAAATCACTGAGTTGACCTATGTGATGAACAATGCGCTTGACGGCGTACGCTGCTGGAATGCGACGAATACTACGACCGTTGCGGGTGCGGTAGAGTGGAACCTGAGCGACGCATATAGCACATCTTATTCGAACAGCGCGGCTGTGGAGACTGTCCTTTCCACAGGACTTACTTACCTGTGTGCAAACACCGAATACGTAAGCCTTGCTCCGAGCATTTAATTCATGCTTAGGGTTGGAACTCCTTAACAATACTCAGCTCGTATTAGGGTTCGGGCGGTTTGGGTGGCAACCTGGCCGCCCGCCCAATATCGACAATTAATAACGAAGGAAAACTGTATGAAAGGCACAAAAAACAGGATATCTCGACGAGTTTCGCAGCTCCTTTCGGTGATTCTGAGCATTGCGCTCGTATGTGGTGTGCCTACGACGGCTTTCTCTGATGAAATAGTCTCTTCCTCGTCGAACGACGGGGAAGAGACTATTGCTTTTTCAGAATCGTCAGAAACATCCGTTGAGGTTACCGATATCACCGAGGCGTGGAGTGCCGGCGCGCTCGAGATTACGGAGGCGGGCACCTATGTTCTCACGGCAGATGTGCAGACATCCGGCACGCTGACGCTCAGTGCGCCTGCGGGGGAGACGATCACGCTCGACTTTCAAGGGCACTCCGTTACGGTTCAGGGAGTGGTGTTCGCAGGTATCGATGTGAGCGCATCACTCGGAACCGTCGTGATCAAAGACTCTGCGTACGAGGAAGCCATTGCTCAGGCAGAAGAAGATGGGACTGACGCGCCCGAAGGCCCGATGGCCTCCCTGTCGGTTCAAGCGAACAAGGCGTTTGACGCCGTGAGCGGCATTCTGGCTCTGTATCCCGTCATTGAATACGAGGAAGGCACCGGCCCTCCGGTGCCGAGCCTAGAGGTTCGCAATATCGCCATCGATGTGGATCTGAACACGGTCGATGCATCGTCTACTGCAGCGATTCATGATGCGTTTGGCGTATATGTGGGATATGAGGATCAGGCGGATACGCGCGAAAGCGCGCCGGTCGTCATCGACGGCTGCACGGTATCCGTTGCGCTCAACAACATCGAGCTCTCCGAGGACGATGCGGCGGAGCTTCTAGAGCTCTACGGTGAGCGTGTGCTTTCGGAAGGCGAGACGGGCGTGGCTTATGGCATCTATGCCTCAACCGGCACAGTAACGCTGGCGGGGGGCTTTGCGTCTGAAACGGTATCGAGCAATGTCAGCTGCGATCTGTACAGCCCCGCTGAGAACGCGTTCGTTCTTGCTTCCATGTTTGCTCCTGAACAGACACTACGTATCTATACCGCGGGAAATAGCGAGGATGTAGTCTTTGCGACGGTCGAGGACGGCACCGTTATAGATGACGATTACCTGCTGCTGTTCGAGAACGCAAGTGACACGGAGATGGAACTCGTTCTCAACGACGGAACGCTGCGGTTTGCGGCTTCCGTACAGGAGGATGTTTCAACTGGGGGGATTATCACAGGAATCGGAGCTCCCCTGGTATCTTTATTGACCGATGATGCTCCGTCTGCTCTTTCTTCCGATACGGTTACGATTGTGATAAGAAGCGCTTTGACAGACGCGCAGATTGCTTATCTAACAGAAAATGCTTCCTATGATGCCATTAAAAACTACTACACAAGCAATGATTATATTGAAGAGTTATTAAACAGTGGCCTTTCGCTTACCGGATCACCGGGTGATTCGGTATCAAGAATCACAACTTCTAATCTCGCCACCGCCACTCTTAACGGTCTTAGGTCCACAAGTCAGTATTATATTGGCACTACTTTAGCGGAAGGAGGACTAGGTGATACCGTTATCTGGACGCTGGAGAATGGGACACCTATAGGCTGGGATACAGACCCAAGATATTGGACGATTCCCCAAGAGAATACTACAGTAGTTCTTACTGTTGGTTACCAGAGTGTTGAATCCAGCGTCAGCTTTATCTGCATCGATCCGCTCAACTCGAATGAATACCTTTTTAATGAGACATATACGGGAGTCTCTAACGAAACCTTGGTTGATAACGATAGTCAGCCTATTACATCTTTTCCAGCCATAAGTGAACCGGAAGGCTGTTCGCTTGTCGGATGGCAGAGCAGTGATGATGGGAAAATTTACACGGAGCTCCCGATAACGACATTTCCAAATTCTTCGGTGACGTATGAGGCGGTTTGGGTTGGTGGCAACCCCCAGTCATTGAATGCTCTTATCGCTGAAGCTAATGGTGGAAACCTCAATCTTGCACGCGGCTCGTATTATCTTGAAGCAGATGCCACCCTCGACGCGACCCAGAACATCATCCTTGATGACCTTGGCGGGTACACCATCGATTTACGGGGACACACGCTCACCTTCGGATCAGAGGATGCAACTACCATAAGCTATAGTCAAAAAGCCATTGATGTTTCCGGCT
>CAZJKS010000110.1:0-3830 GCA_964546695.1 uncultured Muribaculaceae bacterium
TGTGTAAATAAAAAACATATATACTAAACTAATAAGTACAGATTAACTATTAAAATCTGTACTTATTTAATGTAATTAATTTTAATTTTTGTATAATTATTTATTTTTAGTAAAAGCTATTATTAGGTGATGATATGACTAATAAAAGATATGATAAATTAGTACAAAAACATACTCCTAAAGAAAATAAATTAAAATATGCTTTGATTGCATTTCTTGTAGGGGGAAGTATGGGACTACTTGGAGAATTATTAATTAGATTATATATAATGTTATTTTCTACATCACGTAATGATGCTTCTACTTATATGATTATAACTTTTATCTTCTTTGCTTCTCTTTTTACTGCCTTAGGTTTTTTTGATAAGTTAGTTAGTAAAGCTAAAGCAGGACTCCTTATTCCTATAACAGGCTTTGCTCACTCTATGACAAGTTCTGCCCTAGATTATAAAAATGAAGGTTTAATTTATGGAATAGGTAGTAATGTTTTTAAATTAGCTGGCTCTGTTATTTTTTATGGTGTAGTATCAGCTTGGTTCTTTGGTCTTATTAGATACTTATGGGAGGTTTTAACATGATTCTTAATTTTAAAAATGTTTATTTAGATAATGCTAGTACTGTTTGTGGTCCATATGAGGCGAAAGGACCTCTATCTAAGAATTTTGATAAGTATTATGATGACTTATACTGTAAAGAAAATTCTTTTGAAAAAGCAGAAATAAGACTTCTAGAAGATAGTATTAAAATATTACTAAAAAAAACAAAATTAAAGGCTAAAGATATAGATCTTGTAATAGCAGGAGACCTTTTAAATCAAATTTCTTCTTCTTGTTATGGTTCTATAAAACTAAAAAGTCCTTTTCTTGGAATATATACAGCCTGTGCTACAAGTATAGAAGGTATATTAATTGGCTCTACTTTTATTGATAGTGGTAAAGTAAATAATGCTCTAATATCATGTTCATCTCATAATATGTCAAGTGAAAAACAATTTAGAAATCCAACTGAATATGGTTCACCAAAACCAAAGACAGCAACATTTACAGCAACAGGTGGTGCTAGCGTTCTTTTATCAAATAAACCTAATAAAATAAAAGTTGTTAATGGTCTTATCGGTACTATTGTTGATAAAAATCAAACAAATGCCTTTAATATGGGAGCAGCAATGGCAGGTGCCGCTGCTGATACACTTTATAAATATTTAAGTGAAACAAACACTAAAGTAACAGATTATGATTTAATATTAACAGGTGATTTGGGAAAATATGGTAAAGAAATACTTAAAGATTTAATGCTTAGTGAATATAACATTAATTTATCTTCAAACTATGATGATTGTGGAACAATGCTATACAACTTAGAAGAACAAAAAGAAGTAATGGCAGGAGGTAGTGGTCCTGTATGTTCAGCTTTAGTAAATTATAGTACTGTTTTAAAAGATCTTATAAATAAAAAATATAAAAGAGTCCTTTTAATTGCCACAGGAGCCTTATTTTCTCCAATTATGCTCTATCAAAAGATGAATATCTTATCTATCGCTAATTTAATATGTTTGGAGGCGCTATAATGTATTTTATAAACTCATTTTTATTTTGTGGTCTTATTTGTTTAATCGCTGAATTAATATTAGACAATACAAAACTAACTCCAGGTCATATAACATCTCTTTTTGTCGTAATAGGTGCTTTTTTAGATTCTTTTGGAATATATGACATTTTAATCACTAAAGTAGGAGGAGGAGCTCTCTTACCAATTACAAGCTTTGGACATTCCCTAATTCATGGAGCCTTATTAGCAGCAGAGAAAAATGGTGTTATAGGTCTTTTAATAGGAATATTTGACTTAACTGCAGCAGGTATTACCTCAGCCATTATCTGTGCTTTTATTTTCACTTTAATTTTTAGAGCAAAGGATTAAAAAAGGTTAATAATAATAGTAGGAGGTTCAATATGAAAGTATTTATTATACTACTATTATTATTTTTATCTTATGATAAAGTATTCGCTAAAACTATTACCACCCCTTATTATGAAGTAGGTGAAGTAGATATTAACTATCAAGTTAAAACTAATGAACGAAAAGAGAAGATAACTTATTATAAACAAGAAAAAATAACTAAAGATTTTAAATATCTAGAAGCACCTAATAGTGAATATAATATTAAAACAACAGAAGTAAAATATGGCAAATATAGTAATTTTACTAAAGAGAAAAAAGATGATGAAACTCTAGATGAAGATACTAAAACCATCTATTACTATCAAGAATTAAAAAAAATAGATACCCTAACTATTAGTGATATAGATAATCTTTTAATTACAAATATAACAATAAAGTACCAAGAAGATATTATCTATGAAGGAGATAGTAAAAAAATTAAATTAAATAAAGAATATAGTCCAGAATATTTAACTCTAGAAATAACTTGTTTTTTAAATCAAGAAGACTTAAAAGGAAGTTTTAAAATTAAAAATAAAGATTATATTAATACCGAAATAACTGTAACTGATAAAGGTTATAGTAAAGTAAATTTAAAATTAATTAATTGTCTTTTAAAAACAATATATGATGAAAAAGTTTTAAAGACTTCTAATATTGAAGATAAATTTTATATTAATATCATAGATAAAGTAACATTGTATCGTTATCGTAAAAAATATTATAAATGCTATAAAGAAGAAATAATTACTGATACTAAAGTTAATTTAGGTTATAGAGTAATAGAAACTATAGATAAATATTATTTATATAGAAAAGAAGAAATAGAAGTATATGATGATATAAAATTATCTAACTATTTAGATTTATCTAAAGTAATTAAAAGTAGTACTATTCCTATTAATAAATTAACTTTTGAATATACTAATAATTGTTCTAAAACTACTTTAACTATAAAATATAAAGATTTTAAAGAAACTATAGATATTAATTTTTCTTGTAAAGTATATTCTAAAAGTAAAAGAAGAATAGGAAAAACTAAATCATTAAAAAGAGAAATATTTTCGCGCTTTTTTAAGACAATAATTTTAAGAAAATTGTAGGTTAAAATAAATAACTACTTATGTCGAAATCCTTGTTAATTATAAAAAAACTAATTATTATTAGAACAAATAGAAAGGATTTTGATTATGGAAGATGCTTTAGAATATATAAATCTAGTTAAAAGTATAGTTAGTAAATATAATTTTAGAAGTGATTATGATGATTTATTTCAAGCAGGTATGGTAGGGCTCCAAATAGCATTAGCTAAATATGATAGTAGTAAAGAGACTAATTTTAAAGATTATGCTTATCTTTGGATAAAAGGAGAAGTTTTAAAAACAATTAATAATAATTATCAAGTTCATATCTCTAGTGATACTTATAGTTTAAATAAAGATATTAAAGAAGCAAGAGAATATTTAACACAAAGTATAGGAAGATGCCCTACTACAAAAGAAATAGCTTATTTCTTAGGAATAAGTGAAGAAAAAGTACTGAGTATTATAAATGCCTTTACTACACCTTACAGTTTAGATAATAGTTATTTAGATGATGATTATAATTTATATAATAAAATTGCTTTAATAGAAAAAGGCTATGATGTAGGTATACTAGATTTAAAAGATGCTATTAATACCCTTGAAGAAAGTGAAAGAAAATTAATAGATTCAAGATATTATCAAGATATGACTCAAAAAGAAACTGCTAATATTCTTGGAATGAGTCAAGTTCAAGTTAGTAGAAAGGAAAGTAAGATATTAGAAAAACTTAGAACACAAATTTCTTAAAAAAGTATGAATTTTGTAAATTGACCTCTATTTTAGGGGTCAATTTTATATTTTCTTCGG
>CAZJKS010000111.1:0-3640 GCA_964546695.1 uncultured Muribaculaceae bacterium
GTAAATAGACTCATTTGCTTGATTTTAATAGATAGTTATGCTATTATATTAACAGCTTAAAAGAAATCTATTCGGAGGTGTAAACTATGCAAATAGCTCTATTAATTATATCAATACTATTAATAATAATTGTACTATTACAAAGTGGTAAAGCTGAAAGCGCTGCTCAAATTCTATCAGGTAATTCTACAGATTTATTTAAAAATAGAAAAGAAAGAGGTAGTGAGTTAGTTATTACTAGAATAACAATGGTACTTGGAGCAGCTTTCTTTATAATTTGTTTAGTAGAATCATTTATGTAAGACATTAAAATATGTCTTTTTTCTTTTACATTGCCTTAAATATAGAGTAAAATGGTATTAAGAATTGAGGTTGATATAATGAGAGAAGATATACTTAAAATATTAGAAGAAGCAGGTAAAAGTCTTACTGTTTTTGAAATAGAAGAAAAATTAGGAACTGATAATTTAGAAGAATTATTAAAAGTACTTAAGGAACTTGAAGTAGAAACATTAATTTATCATACTAATAAAGACAAATATATGTTATTTAATGATAGTCATTTACTTAAAGGAATACTTCATTCTAATAAAAAAGGTTTTGGTTTTGTAGATGTAGATAATTCTGATATAGATATTTACATTCCTAAAGAAAATATTAATGGAGCAATACATGGCGATTTAGTAGTTGTTGAGCTTGTAAATAAAAAGGGACTTGATAGAGTAGAAGGAAGAATTGTTAAAGTTTTAAAACATGAAAGTAATACTTATGTAGGAGAGATTAATTTTAAAGATAATATTGGTTACGTTACTTTAGATGAAAATAAAGTTAATTTAGAGATAATAGTTACTAAAGATAATAGTCTTAATGCAGTTGATGGGCACAAAGTAGTAGTAGAAGTTATTAAAAGAATAAGTAATAAGACTGCTGAAGGTAAAGTTGTTAAAATAATCGGTCATAAAAATGATCCTGGTGTTGATATTTTATCGATAGTTTATAAATATGATATTAATACTAGTTTTAATGAAGAAGTAGAAGAAGAAGTCAAATCTATTTCTATGGAAGTAAAAGAAGAAGATCTAAAAGGTAGACGAGATTTACGTAATGAAGTGATATTTACAATAGATGGTGATGATACTAAAGATATAGATGATGCTATATCTATAAGAAAAGAAGGTAATACTTATACTCTTGGAGTTCATATCGCTGATGTCTCTTATTATGTTAAAGAAGGTAGTCCATTAGATAAAGAAGCAATGGATAGAGGTACATCAGTATATCTTGTGGATAGAGTTATCCCAATGCTTCCTCATGAGCTATCTAATGGAATATGTTCACTTAATCCCAATGTCGATAGACTTGCTATTAGTTGCGTTATGGAATATGATAGTGAAGCTAAACTTTTGGATTATGATATCTTCCCTAGTGTAATTAAATCAAGAAAACAAATGACTTATAAAAATGTTAATAGTATATTAGAGAAAAATATTGTCCCAGAAGGATATGAAGAATTTGTTAATGATTTAAAGACTATGAGTGAGTTTGCTACTATTCTTAGAAAAGCTAAGATAAAAAGAGGATACTTAGATTTTGATGTTGATGAAGCAAAGATTATTGTAGATAATGATTGTGTCCCTATTGAAATTACTAAAAGAGAACGAGGAACAGGAGAAAACTTAATAGAAGACTTTATGATAGCAGCTAATGAGTGTGTGGCTACTCATATATATAATATGGATTTACCTTTTATCTATAGAATACATGAAAGCCCTAAAGATGAGAAATTAAGAGACTTTTTAAATTTTCTTAGTAATTTAGGTTATAATATAACAGGCGATTTAAAAGGAAACAAAAGTAAATCTGTTCAAAGACTACTAGAGTTTGTTCGTAATAAAAAAGAAGGACAAGTACTTACTTCACTCCTACTTAGATGTATGCAAAAAGCAGTATATTCTCCTACTAATATAGGACACTTTGGTCTAGGTAGTAATTGTTATACCCATTTCACATCGCCAATTAGACGTTATCCTGATACTACAGTTCATAGACTTTTAAGAACATATTTATTTAACCATGATTTAAGTAAAAGTACTCTAAAACATAATGAAGAAAAACTTATTTTTATAGCAGATCATTCATCAGCAATGGAAAGAGCCTCAATTGATTGTGAAAGAGAAGTAGAAGATATGAAAATGGCTGAATATATGGAAAGTCATATTGGTGAAGAATATGAAGGAATGATTACCTCCGTTATGTCTTTTGGTATGTTTGTAGAACTTGATAATTTAGTAGAAGGACTAGTCCCAGTTAAGAATATGAATGATTATTTTGTTTTTGATGAAGAGAAAATGACTTTAATAGGGGAAAGAAGTCATGTTAAATATACAATTGGAGAAAGGGTCTTAATTAAGGTAGTCGCTGCTTCTAAAGAAGCTAAGACTATTGACTTTGAAATAATTAAGAAAATGTGATTTATGAATAATGAAGTAAAATTAAAGAAAAAAAGAAAACTAACTTGGTTAGGTAAATTATTAATAGTATTAGTAATAGGTATTTTATTTGGAGCAAGTGCTGTTTTTTATGTTAGATTAACTAGTGATAATGTTAAAGAAAATGAAGATGAAGAACAAAAAGAAGAAGTAGTTGTTACTAAAGAGGAAATGACAGCCTCATTAGTAATGGTAGGAGATGCTTTAATACATTATGGTGTTTATAATGCTGCATATGATGGAGAAAATTATGATTTTAAACCAATGTTAGCTTTAATAAAACCTCTAGTTGCAGATTATGATTTAAAATACTACAATCAAGAAACTATACTAGGAGGAACAGAACTAGGCTTATCAAGTTATCCTTTGTTTAATTCTCCTTATGAGGTAGGAGATGCCTTTGTAGATGCTGGATTTAACTTAGTAAGTCTTGCTACTAATCATACAATGGATAAAGGAGAAGAAGGAGTTATAAATTCTTTGAATTACTGGAGTAAACAAGAAGATGTATATACAGCAGGTAGTTATTTATCAAGTGAAGATAGAGATGAAGTAGTTATAAAAGAAGTTAATGGCATAACATATTCTTTCTTTTCATATACTACTTGGACTAATGGACTTGAAACACCTGAAGGTAAAGAGTATCTTAATAATGTTTATGATGCAGAAAAAGTAAAAGAAGATATAGAGAAAGTTAGAGACCAAGTAGATGTAGTGATAGTAGCAATGCACTGGGGAACAGAATATTCTACTAGTGTTAGTTCTGATCAACAAGAAATTGCTAATTATTTGGCATCATTAGGCGTTGATATCATTATTGGAAGTCATCCTCACGTAGTAGAACCTATTGAGTTTATTGATGATACTATGGTAATATATTCATTAGGAAACTTTATTTCTGATCAAGAGGGAATAGAAAGACTTACAGGATTGATGGTAAGTATAGATATTCACAAAACTGTGGATAATGGTATTACTACAATAGAGCTAGAAAATCCTAAAGCAGAACTTTTATATACTGCAAGTGATAATGGCTTTATAGTTTATCCATATACTAGTTTAACTGATGATATTCTTCCTGATTATAAAAGTTATTATGAAACATATAAAAGTATAGTATTATCCCTTGATAGTAGTATAGAAATGCCTAG
>CAZJKS010000112.1:0-3527 GCA_964546695.1 uncultured Muribaculaceae bacterium
CTTCTTTAATAATTTCCCCAATACTATCGGCAACTATTCTACCTGATTTAGGATTTTTAATAGACATAATATTTCCTTTTATATCAGCATTAACTTCTGAATACTCAAAAGATAAATCAGTATCCTCCATTGTACAGTTTATTAACTTAAGATTTTTACAATAGCATAAAGGTTGTGTACCTATAATCTTACAATTAATTAAAGTTAAACCATCAGAAAACCATCCAAGATATTCTCCTTTAACTAAAGAGTTTTTTACTATGACATTTTTACTATGCCAAAAAGCATCTTTAGTATCTAAACTAGAGTTATCAACAGTTAAATTCTCCATATATTGAAAAGAATATTTACCAGTAAAATTCAAATTATTTATTGTAACATCATTACTATCAAATAAAAGATATTCTGCATTAATAGTAGAATCTTCTATCCCTAGATGATGAGACTTCCAACCAAACTCATCTGAATTAATATTAGAGTTTTTAACTACAATATTATTACATTCTCTAACTGCTTTAACAGATGTAATTGTAACATTATCTATAAGTCCATCACTTGCATACCAAATAGGTGCTCTAGTAAATTCATCTAAATTACTATTGATAAGTTCAAACTTTTTATCATGCCATAAAGGATATCTTAAAGAAAAGTTACAGTCAATTACTTTAATATTACGAGCTTCTTTTAAGACCGACTCTCCATCCTTAGGCCCAGCGAAAATACAGTTTCTAACCTCACTATTCTTTAAGTTATATAAGGCTCTTTCTTCATCATAAGTTTTATTTTCAATTAAGTTCATACTGTCCACTACCCATCTATACTTATCGTTACATTAACATTACCACTACCTAAAACATCTTTTAAATTATCTACATTATCTATCTTACCAATTCTTGTATAACTATATGGAGTATCAAAGTCTTCATAAAAAATAACTAGACAGTCGCTTCCATATAACATAATATCTCCAGTACTTATACTACCAGGCCTATAACTATTAGTAGGAAGATTATCATCAAAATAATAATATTTTTCATTACCATTTAATTCACTCATATTAAGTTCTAATGGTAATCTATTAAGTAATTCCCTAGTTGTTTCATTATCTTCAAGTGTAGCTGTAAAATTATTACCATTTATTGTTAAATTTATCTTCATACTTAAATCATCTCCATCTACTTCTTCATTAGTATTTATATCTGTCTCTTGCTCTTTATCATTATTATTAGAATTATCACTATCATCATATTTTAAATTAATTATTATAAAAACTCCTACTAATATTATAATAACTATTAATAATCCAAACAATGCTTTCTTATTCATAATCTATCACCTTGCTAAAAGAAGAGTCTAGTACTCTCCTATTTTAAATTATTTTTAAAGAATTCTTCTATCTTATCAAAAGGAATAATATCTTTTCTATCATAAAGGTCAGTATGAACAGCATTAGGTATTATCATTAATTCTTTATTGTCAGTATATTTATTATTAGTAATCATATTGTTATAAGCATCACGACTCATATAACAAGAGTGAGCTTTTTCTCCATGAATAATTAAAACTGCACTTCTTATTTCATTACTATATGCAAGTATCGGTTGATTTAAAAATGACATACAGCCAGTAACATTCCAACCAAGATTAGAGTTTAGGCTTCTCTTGTGATAAGCTCTTTTAGTTTTATAGTAATCATAATAATCTTTGACATAAAAAGGGGCATCTTTTGGCAGTGGGTCTACAACACCCCCTGCTCTTTTATAAGTATTAGTTTTATAATCTTCTGTTCTTTCATTATTTAAAGTAACTTTCTGATTATATCTTACCTCTTCACTATCTGCTTCATCAAAATATCCTTTAGCATTAATTCTTGTCATGTCATACATAGTAGATGTAACAGTTGCTTTTACTCTTGTATCAATACAGGCAGTATTTAAAGCCATACCTCCCCAACCACAGATGCCTAAAATACCAATTTTTTCAGGGTCAACATTATCTTGCACTGATAAAAAGTCAACAGCTGCTTGAAAGTCTTCAGTATTTATATCAGGACTAGCCATATAACGAGGCATCCCTCCACTTTCACCAGTAAATGATGGATCAAAGGCAATTGTTAGGAAACCTCTTTCTGCTAACTCTTGGGCATAAAGGCCTGATGCTTGTTCTTTAACTGCTCCAAAAGGCCCACAAATAGCAATAGCTGCGTATTTATCATTATGTTCTTTAGGTTCATAAAGGTCTGCTACTAACGTAATTCCATAACGATTATGAAATGTTACTTTCTTGTGATTTACCTTATCACTTTTAGGAAATGTCTTATCCCATTCATTAGTTAAATTTAATTTTTCTTCTTTCATTTTATCTCATTCCTTTCTTTTTTACTCTTTAATGTTACTACTATAGCAACAACTGTTGGAGTAATTAACTCTCCATTTCTAGTAGTAATTAAAATCTTAATTATAATCACTTATTATATTTAAAACAGTAGGAACAGGTATACATCCACTTATTCTAGAGTATCACTCTAAATATAAATCTTTCATCCCTAAATCCTACCCTAAAATAAATTCTATCATTTAGAGTCCACTCTAAGTCAAGATAATATTTTAATGTTTATAAAAATCTTTTTCCATTTATATCTCAAACATTTTTATGTTAAAAAATGTATCTTGTTCGATTGTTTTGTAGATACATTTATGTTATTATTTATTTAGGAATACTTAGTAATGGGTGTTTTGCCTCTTTTCACCATCTTGATTTCAGGGGGGGAGAAAGGGGTCTTGCTTATGAAGAAAAAAGATATGCTAATTGTTACATTGTTAATAATTATTATACTTTTAATCATATACAACTAGAAAAAACACCCTATTACAACTTTGTAATTAGGGTGTTTATCAAAATAATGTTTTTGAGGTAACACCCCAATCGCAAACTAGGTATTCCTCTTTTTTATAATATGTAAATTTTCTTTACATATTCATTTTATCATAAATATATACTAAATTCAAGAGCATTGATACTAAAGATGTGTTTCCAAAGTGTGGAGATTTATGAAAAAGACTTTATAGATACTAAAATGACTTTTTGCTAAATAAAACAAATTTTCTGTTAAAAATGTATCTTGTTCGATTGTTTTATTTTAATATATATGCTACCTTATTAATGGAATACTTAGTTAGTTAGGTACTATCTCCTTTTACTATATTTTTAATATCATGAAAGGAGAAGATGAATTTATGAAAAAAATGGAAAAATTCCTTTGTTACATAATATTCTCTCTTGTTTTTGTAATCATCACTCTGATATTTACTCTAATAAGAATAGTACCAACTCCATAGAGTAGGTACTATTCTTTACTAAAACATTTTTAGAGATAGTACTTAACAGCTCAAAGCTAAGTATTCCTCTTTTTTTATACTATGCAAATTTTCTTTACATATTCATTTTATCATAAATATATATTAAATTCAAGAGCATTGGTACTAAAATGAAACATTTTTGTTCTTAAACTTATTTAATTATATACT
>CAZJKS010000113.1:0-3501 GCA_964546695.1 uncultured Muribaculaceae bacterium
CTTAATGACTGTATTATAATATCACATAAATGAAACTTAGTAAAGATTTACTTGCTTCTTTTATTTTCATTAACATAATCATATTCTTTAATTTGAACTAAAACTAATCTTCTTTTTGCTTCTTTTACTTTCTTGTTTAGTTCTATAGACATTTCTTTTAATGTCTGATCTAATAAATAAGCTCTATATTTATTTTTTACAAGTTGCCTAAACCTTTCTATTTCATTTAAAGCTTCACTATAAGCAGTACCTGTATCATCATCAGTAGTTAAATAGAAATCTATTATCTTCAGTAATTTTAAATATTTTTTATAAACTTTATTACTAATAAATATCTTTTGAATATCTAAACTATAAATAGTTATCTTATTATGATTAGATTTAATAGTTAGTTCTTTTCCTAATTCCAATTCTCCATTATAAGAAAAACTTTTTTCTATAATTAAATAGTTATTCATATGAATCATCTCCTTTTAATAGGTCTTTTCGATTCTTTTTTGTTAGTTCTAGTTGTTGTTCGTATCGCCACTCGTTTATTTTTTTATGATCTCCATTTACTAAGACATCAGGGACACTTAATCCTTCATAAACTCTAGGTTTTGTATAGGTTGGATAATCTAATAGATTATTGGCAAATGATTCATTAAGATAACTTTCTTTTTTTATAACACCATCTATTAATCTTGTGGTTGAGTCTATTAAGACCATAGCAGGTATTTCTCCTCCTGTTAAAATGTAATCTCCTATAGATAATTCTAAATCACATATAGTTTTAATTCGCTCATCAAAACCTTCATAATGTCCACAAATTATTATTAAATGCTTTTCTTTGGATAAGTCTAATGCTACTGATTGTTTATACAATTTACCAGCTGGAGTTAGTAGTATTACTTTAGAATCGGTAGTTTTTAAGGCTTTAACAGCATCAAATATAGGTTGACACATTAAAACCATTCCAGCCCCTCCTCCATATGGAGTATCATCTACTTTTTTATGAGGGTCAGTAGTATAATCTCTAATATTATAAATATTAATCTCTACTAGATTATTATCTACTGCTCTTTTAATAATAGATTCAGCAAAGACGCCATTAAACATATCTGGGAATAAGGTTAATACATCTATTTTCATGACTTCCTCCTATAGAAGCTTAACTATAACTTCTTTTTTATTACTATCTATTTTCACAAAATCTTTATGATATGGCACTAATACTTCATTGTTATCTATTTTTAATCTAAGTATCTTATAATTATTACCAGTCTCTTCTACATCAAGAATCTTACCTTCTAAATTATCAGTAGTTTTAACTTTATAAGTAATAAGTTCACTATCTAAGATATCCCCATTATTAAGATTAATCTCATCTTTAGATTTATATACTTTTTTACTCTTTAAAAATAAAACTTCATTTATATTAGTAAACCCTTGAAAAGTAACCATATCATAATCTTTATGAGTTCTATAACTAGTTATTTTATAAAGTTTATCATCTATAATTAAATTACTTCCTACTTTAAATACTTCTTGTTTTTGTTTAGAAGTTAAATCATCTTTAATTCTAAGTTCTCCTTTAATACCATGAGTGTTTACTATTTTACCTATATATAAATTATTCATCAATCTTCCCCATTTCATAGAGTATTATACTAGTCGCAACACCAACATTTAAACTTTCAACAACTTCATTCATTGGTATATATATATACTTATCACTTAACTCTAAATATTTAGGATTAACACCATTTCCTTCATTTCCAATAATAAGAGCGAAGGCATCTTTTTCATCATGAGATAAATTCTTAACTTCTTCCCCATACTTAACATTAGTAGAAAACACTGAAATTTTTAATTTCTTTAAGATAGGAATTAATTTATCTATGGAATAAAAGACTATCGGTACATGGAATATCATTCCTTGTGTTCCTCTTAATACTTTAGGAGAATAAACATCCACACAACCATCTCCTATTACAATAGTATCAATATTAAAAGCAACTGCACTTCTAATAATAGTTCCCATATTACCTGGATCTTGTATTTCATCTAATATTAAAATTCTCTTACCTATTGTTGTATCTATTATCTTCTCACATAACCCTACCATTTTAGGGGGTGTCTTCAATGATGTTATTTTCTTTAATATTTCTTTACTTACTTCTACTTGTTCTACATCTATTGGTAAAACCTCTCCTTCTTCTAATAAGACTTCTTTTAATACTCCTGCCTTATACGATTCTAAAACTAAATGTTCTCCTTCTACTATAAATTCATTATTAATATCACGATACTTCTTCTTCCCTAATTTATAATAGTATTTAACTTTCTCATTATCTAAACTAGTTATTACCATACTACTCCTCACTTCCATATTTATTAGTTAATTTTCTCCACTTCTTATAATCAGGACAATTTTCTTCTACAATAGCCCAAAACTTTTTAGAATGATTCGCTTCTATTAAATGACTTAACTCATGATAAATAACATAATCAAGACATCCGATTTCTTTAGTAATTAACTCTGTATTAAGAGTTATAACATGAGTTTTAATATTACATACTCCCCATCTAGTAGTCATCTTTCTAAGTCTAAGCTTAGGATGAGGAATATTTCTTGTAAAATTATTATAACACATTTCTAAATGTTCACTAAAAATACTTAAAGCTTGTTTCTTTTTCCATTTATCTAAATCAAAGTCTTTTTTAATAAAAACTTTATTATCACCTAATTTAAAGTCGCAAAACTCTGTATATATAATATCATATTTTTTACCTAAGAAGTAAAATTCACTATTAAATTTTATTTTTTCTTTAACTTTTTTTATCATTTTTCTAATAGAGTCTAAATTTTCTTCTATTACACTCATTACTTTTTTATTAGAAGTTAAACTATTACAAGTAACATAGATAGTTAAATCATCTTTTACTCTAATATATATATTTTTAGTAGTACTTTTTTTTACTATTTCTAAATTATAAGTTTCATTATCTATTGTTAATGTCATAACATCATCCCTCTTGATAAAATTAATTATTTATGGTAATATGAATATGTAAAGGGAATTTACATATTATAAAAAGGGAATACCTAGCTTTGAGCAGTTAGGTACTATCCCAAAAAAATTGGTTTATAGTACCACTCTAAGGCGTAGGTACTAGTTTTATTATAATGAAGTAAATCAGAATAATAAGAAGGATAATGATTAAACAAAGAAACTTTTCTATTTTTCTCATATTATCCATCTCCCCTTTCACAAATAATAAAATTATAAGTTAAAAAGGGATAGTACCTAAACAGCCAGATATTCCGTTAATAATGTAACATATATATATAAATAAATCAATCGAACAAGATACACTTCTTATTTATTTATTTTTCATAATATAGACTATTATCAAAAGATATTTCATTATCTTTAAAAATTTTTATCAACTAATATACTTACAGAAAATAATTTACTTAAACTATTACAACATTTGTCAAATTTATCTTTTCCTAAT
>CAZJKS010000114.1:0-3481 GCA_964546695.1 uncultured Muribaculaceae bacterium
CTATTTCTCTTTCTTCATCGCTTCATCTATATCACTTCTCTTAAGTCTTAATGTCTCTTGTACTACTCTTGTAGCATTAAAACACATTCCTAGTGTGAAAATGTAAGCTAAGATATAAACCCAAATTAATAATACTAAAATATTGGACATCGCCCCATAAAAGACATTATAATTAGCAAAATAGTCTACATAAAAAGCATATATTTTAGAACTTATCAACCACATAACAGTTGTAAAAAAAGCACCAGGAATAGTACTTCTACTACTTATCTTGGTATCAGGTGCAATTGTATATAGTAGTTTTAGATTATAATATATTAAGAATAATGATATTGGATATTCTATAATTTTATAAATATTTTCTAACAAGTTAGTCAAACTATCATTTTCAATTGAATTAGTAACTATCTTAATCAAAATATCCCCAAAAGCTGGTACTAATATCAAGAATAAAAATAATACTACTAATATCAATGTCATAAGTATAGCTTTTCCTCTTCTTTTTAATTCACTACTATCTTTTACTTTATATATTTCATTAGAAGTATTAATAATTGAATATGTTCCATTACTCGCTAAGATAAAGGCAGCAAAAAAGAATACTATCATATTAAAACTTAATAAGCTACTTGTATTACTATTAGGTATTAAATAATCAATTATATCGCTAGGAACAACCGACCCAAGTATTTCTTTAATACTAGTAGAAGGTAAACTAAACTCACTACCTATCGCTCCTACTAATGCTATCAAAGGAATAATAGAAATAACAAGAAAAAAAGCAAGTTGACCAGGCAATATTCTCATCTCTGGTAATCTAATTATTGAAATAACTCTTCTTATAAATATTTTCATCTTCTTACTTTTTTTCATTTTTATCTCCTACTTTAATCCTTGCTTCTTCGTCATCATCTCAAGTGTTGCCTCATTTATAGCATCATCAAGTGTTTTAATATCATCTAAAATCATACTATAACCAACACTAGCTCCAAAATCATGTGGTAAACTCTTAAGTTCTTTTTCAAGCTTTTTAGCATAGGTTTCCACTTGTCTTTCAGTATATCCAACAAGATACACCAAAAACTCATTACCATCTGTTCTAATTATTTCACTATTTTCAAGTTGCGTATTAACCAAAGTTGAGGCTGCAGTTATAATTAATTTATCCCCTGCTTCATGCCCATAATTATCATTAACATATTTAACATTATTTAAATCTATTATAACAACAGCTTGAGGATACACTTTACTACTCTCCCAATCAGCCGCTTTTTTATTTAAATAATTTCTATTTTTAAGTGAAGTTAAAAGATCAGTATACTTATGTCTATCTTCCTTCTTCACTTTTTTTATCTTATGTTTACGCTTAAAATAGAAATATAAACATACAAGAATAATTAACGGTATAGAAACTATCGCTAATATAATTAAGAATAAGCCCATAAAACTACTTCTTTCAACAATCGATCTACTAATATCAGCCAAACCATTATTACGATAATTATAATAAGAATTAGTAGTAATTATATAGTTAAACAAATTATAAAAAGTACTATTATTATTCTTAACCATAAATTTATAATCATTCATCATAGTATCCTGATACAACACATCATAGTTTTTAAAAGTAGTATTTTTATAAAGATTATATACTTCTTTATCCACAACTAACATCTTATCATTAGCATTTTCTACTAAGTCTGTATTATCATCATACACTGTTATATCACTACGACTATTATTTTCAAAATAATTATAAAGAGATGTATTATCTACCATTGCTATTTCTTCATCTTTTAAACTTTCAAAAGAATTCACAACATGATTATCACTTCTTCTACCTAAAACAACATAATCTTCTATAAAAGTAGATATTGTTTCTTTATAATCACTATTGATATCGGTAAAATTATAATAATCAAAATAAATATCAACATCGCCCTTTTCAATAGCTTTTTTCAAAGCTTCTACACTACTATATTTCTTATATGAAAAGTTAATATCTGTTAGTCTACTCATTCTTTTTAAATATTCCCCAGCTATACCAGATACTTCCCCATCCACTTCTACTTCATATGGATAATTTTCTACATAACCATAGACATAATTTTTCTTAACCAAATCAGTAGAATCTAAGGAACTAACATTATTTTCTTCAATATAATAATTAAAGTACGCATCATTATATTCATCAACATAATTATCTGTCTGCCATTTTTCAAAATATTTTTTTATAATAGAATTAAGTCTAGCATCAGAACTATCACTACTCAAAGTTAAAACAATTTTTTTAGACATCTCAGTAAAATAATAATTTATATAATAAGTATCATTTTCAATAGTCTTATCTAAATACATTATATTAGGTATTATAATCATATCTACTTCATCTTCATCTAAAGCACTAAATAGTTCATCTATAGTATCATATGATTTATAAGCAAGATTAGTCCCTGTCTTTAAATAATAACTAATCTCAGCCGTATCAGAATTAAAAACACCAAAAGTAATATCAGACATATCACTAACTCTATTAATACGTCTATATTCTTTACCAATAGCAATATAGCCATCAGTAGTAATTAATAAATCATTATTAGAAAGTTCATCTTCATTATTTAAAATTCTAAAACTATATCCACTACTATCTTCAAGTTCACTATCTTTTGAATAAGCTATTTTATTAAATTCTAAACCAACGTTTTCTTCAAAGTCCTCTAAAAAAGTGAAAAAAACACCTTCCCCATTAAGCCCATATAAAGGATAATCATTAATAACATTAATATCAATCATAGTAGTATCATTTTCTTCAACCCATTTTTTTTCATTAACAGTTAAAGAAGTAGCAGCATCCTCTCTATTATAATAAATATATACTCCTACAAAAACAACTACGACTACTAAAAGAGGAAGAATAATCAGTAATTTTTTCTTCATAATTCCTCCTATCTATCTTTAGTCCAAGAAAATTCATCTTTATCTTCATGCATATATCCTATTATTGGAAAACTAGTATCATCCTCATTATCTTTACTAATAAATACTTGAATATCATAATAAGATGTTTGATCTTCCTCCAAATTATCTGTAATATAAGTAGTTAATGCCTTAGCAGTAGTTAAATCAACATCATCACCTACAGTAATTAAGACATTTAATATACGTCCTTCAATATCACAACTTGCTTCTTCTACTGCATCTTGATCTTCTAAATCTGCAACTATATCATCCTGTTGATCATCAGTTATTTCAACTTCTTCTATACCATCAAGTCTATCTCCATATATCGCCTTAGCCTCATCAGGAAAAAATGTAAATTTAATTGCAAATACAAATATTACAAAAATTACACAAATAATAAAAGCCACTACAGTTATCTTATTATTCTTAACAAAACTCTTAAATTTCTTCATTTTATCACTTCCTAGTATAATTATTATATAATATTATTTTAAAGTTAGCAATTACTTATTTAAAGCTT
>CAZJKS010000115.1:0-3425 GCA_964546695.1 uncultured Muribaculaceae bacterium
ATATCAAATGCATATATCATTTGATATTTAATAGCATAATTATTATTAATGGTAAGTAAAATCACTTTCTTTTGATGCAGTAGATTTAATATTAAAACAGGATAGAACAGTTCCCATAACCTCTAGTAAGACTACTAGGATTTCTTTTTTGTCAGACCCTATTTCAGCAGGATGAATTAAATAAATTGGTATATCGGTTATTAACAACAGCATCACCATAAAAATATTCTTTTAATATTTTAACTTTCAGGTATTTCTAATTCTTCTACTTCCCCAAAATTAGAATAAGTAATTGTGATATACGTGGTTGTACTAATATTATTAACGTAAGTTGAATAACTTGATAAATCGTAAGTAATCTTAACAACTTCATCTTCTTCATTAGTTTCTAGTGTTATTTTATTAGAAATATCGGCAATATCAATGTTAGTACCATTAAGGATAGAATCTATTGTATTAGTAGTTATCTCATAATTGTAAACAGTATTACCTGCTTCATATTCTGTTTTAGATACTAGATATGCTCTTTCTAAAAATTTAGATATATTGTTATCATCTGTAATATTATTAAAGGTATATAATTCACTTGTAACTTCGTAGGTATCTGTTAGTTTAATTAAGTTAATATTATCATAGATAAAGTAATTATAGAAGATGTTATTATTAGTCATTATTCCTTCTATTTTATTATTACTTTTATCTCCTGTAAAATTAGTTACTATTCCATTAATATTTTCTTCTCTTGTAAAGTGATAATTACCACTTTCTATATTATCTAATTTATATTCAGTATTAACTTTATTATCATTAGAAGTATCAATTTCGCTATTACTATTATAATTTGTTCTTATTAGGGATATTAAAAAGAAGAAAAAAACAAAATAAAAGGCAAAGAAAAGAATAGCTTTTCCTCTTTTACTTTCTTTTAATTTTTTTATAGCCTCTATATATTTATTCTTACTCTTCTTCTTTTTTTCTTTTTCTTCTTTCACTTTAATACTACCCCTAACAATTCTTTTTTATCTATTCCATTTAGATAATCTTTTACAAGGCATCTTTTTTTACCTTCTAAAGCTATGTCAGTTATAATTACTTCATTAGTACCTGCTACTACTCTTATTCCATCTTTTTCAAAGCCAACAATTGTACCAGGTTCTGTATTAGCATAATATCTATCACTAAGTCTTAGATTATATATTTTTAATCTTTTTCCATTAAGAGTTGTATAGGCTCCTGGTGTTGGATTTAATGCTCTAACTTTGTTGTATACTTCAATATTGGTTTTAGTAAAATCAATTTTTTCATCTTCTTTAGTAATATTATAACCATATGTAACTTCAGTCTCATCTTGTTTAATAGGATTTATCTTACCATTAATTATATTTGGTAGTGTTTCTAGTAATAAATCTTTTCCCATTTCACTTAATCTATCTTGTAGAGAACCTAGAGTATCTTCATTTGTTATAGTAGTTTCAGTCTTGCTAATAATATCTCCTCTATCCATCTTAATATCCATATACATAATAGTTACACCAGTTTTATTATAGCCATCCATAATGGCATGGTGAATAGGTGCTCCCCCTCTTAGTTTTGGTAATAGTGAAGCATGAACATTAATACATTTATATTTAGGATAATCAAGTAATTCTTTAGGTAATATTTGTCCATAAGCACAGGTTACTATCATATCTGGTTTATATTTTAAAACACTCTCATACTCATCTTTTATTTTTATAGGCTGTAATATTGGTATATTATATTCAGCACTAGCTTTCTTTATAGGCGATGGTGTTATTATTTGCTTTCTACCTACTTTTTTATCTGGTTGAGTTACTACTGCTACTACATTATAATTTTCTGCTAAAGCTTTAAATATGGGAACTGCAAAATTTGGTGTACCCATAAATACTATTTTGATATTTTTCATGTTAACCTCCTATAAGTTTGTAAATAATGACTACAAGTAAAACAAAAATGCCTAAACTTAAACCTGTTATTACTAATATAGTTGTAGAATCTTTACCATTAGATTCTATAGTTTTATCATTTTGAGCAGGTTTTTCTTTTATTTCCCTTTCCTTTACTCGTTTTTCTCTTTTTGTTGTTTTTTGTACTTTGTTATTAAATTCATTATTTCTAATTTCTTTATAACTTGGCATTGTAATAACCGTTAATGATAAAGAATCAATATTGCTATATCTTCTAATAACAGGATATTTACTATCTAATACTTTAGATACTAAAATATTCAAGTCAATACTATCAACACTATTAATAATATCATCTATATTAGGAAGAAAATCTTTGGCTAATTCACTTCTTTTAATGAAAGCAATACAAGGATAAGAATCAGATAAATTTAAACTATGCCATCTTTTATCAAAAGTTTTTAAAATTGTAGTTTCTTCTTTTGTAGTCATATTAATATGTCTACATAAAGATGCTAAATTACTTTTACATTTTTGATAATCTTTTTCATAGAAAGCATTTTCATCATAATCTTTGATATATTTATAGTATTTACTAAGAGAAGTTAATTCAGCCATATATTCAGGACTTCTAAAGGCATAGTAATAAGCCATAGCAGGAGAGTCTGTTATATATATAGCTCTATTACTTTCTTTTAAATTTCTTGATATAATATTAGAGTAATTATGATTAGTAAAGATATAGTTTATTTTCTTTAAATCATTTATTTCTTTAATATCTATATCACCAGTAAGTCCATCTTCTTCTGTTTTTGATTTAAAAACAGATGGAAAACTATGAAAACAATAACCATCAACTATATATTTATTATAAATATATCTAATTATTGCTCTTTTACATAATGTTTCATTAGTATTTAAATTTAATTTTTTTGATACTAAATCTATTAATAAAGAATTCCCTTTTATAATTAAATCTTGGTGGCTATTATAATTATTAGTAATATTTTCTAATTTATCTAAAAAATATTCATTGTATTCATCACTTTTTAAAATAATTTTATATTTTATTATGATATCCATAACTATTAGAAGTGAATATTGATTATAACTATAGCTTTCTTTATTGATAGAAACATTAGATATTTTATTTTTAGTAGTATTATTTACTAAAACATTATGAAGGATTGATAATAGTTGTTTGTCTTTTAATAGTAATTTAAAATTCATAACTACCAACCCTTCTTTCTAGTATAAATTATAGCAAAGAAAAAGTAGTTTTACAATAAACTACTAGCTTTTTTATTTATTAAAAGCATAGAAATTTGTTTTTATTAAGTCCTTTATATTTTGCTACTTTTAAATATATTTCATTATAAAGCGTTTCTTATATAAGTTTAGAAAGTTGTTTTTTACTTAGGCCTGTTGCTTTCATTATATCTGCTTTAGGTATTCCTATTTTAAGTAAATTTTTAGCAATAGACTTAGCTCCTTCTT
>CAZJKS010000116.1:0-3239 GCA_964546695.1 uncultured Muribaculaceae bacterium
AATAATTAGCACTTTCCCTTGACAAGTGCTAAAAATAGTGATATAACATAATTGTAAAGAAAGGAAAGTGATAAAATATGTTACCAACAAGATTTTATTTTGACAATGCATTTGATCAATTATTTGGACCTGAAGGAAATAAGATGATGAACTGTGATATCTATGAAAAGGATAATACTTATCATGTAGAAATGGATTTACCTGGTTTTAAGAAAGATGAAATTAAAATAGAATGCAACAAAGGAAATTTAGTTATTACTGCTGAGAAAAAAGAAAGTAGTGAAGAAAAAGATGAAGATAAGAAATATATTCGTCGTGAAAGAACTTATGGTAAAATCAGCAGAAGTTTCTACTTAGGTGATATTAAAGAAGATGCTATTGAAGCTAAATATGATAATGGTACATTAACTATTTCTATTCCAAAAATTGATGAAAATGAAAGTAAAAAACTTATTGATATAAAATAAAGACCTACATTTGGTCTTTTTTTAAATATGAGATAGGCCTTTATCTAGTCCATCTTCTATTTCATTTTTAAATTCTTCTTTAAATCTTGGAAGTTCTTTTTTTATAACGTCAGGATAAACATTTTTAGTATTGGTAATAGCTCTTTCTATATCAAAGATATTAACTTCTTTTCTATTATTATAAATAGTATAAGAAAAAGCTTGTTGCAATATAGTTAAAGTAACATCTGGATATCTTGATCCTATTTCATATATTCTTCTATATTCACTAGTTAAATCTGTTAAAAAAGCCATTATTTTCTTTTGAACATATGGATCATACATTAATTTAGCACCTGTTTGGGTTTCTATTTTAGGTAATGTCCCCATACATATAGCAATAGTTTGATCTCTTGTTGGTTCTTCTACTTCTACTTTTTGAAAACGTCTAACAAATGCCTTATCACGTAAAATATATCTTTCATACTCTTCACTTGTTGTTGCACCTATTACTTTAATATCTCCTCTATCAAGACCTGGTTTAAACATATTAGCAAAGTCAAGTGACTCTCCTTTACTTCCCATTAAAGTATGAATTTCATCTATAAATAATATTAAATTAGAATATTCTTTTAATTCATCTAAAAGTATTTGCATTTTACTTTCTCCTGTATCAGGATCTATTCCAAGTAATGCTGAAGTATTGACTTTAATTATTTGATATCCCTTTAAAGCATCTGGAACATTTCCTAATTGAATGCGATATGCAAGTCCTTCAACAATAGCTGTTTTACCTACACCAGGTTTACCTGTTAAAATAGCAGATTTTTCAGGTGTTAATAAAATTAAAACTAATTGTTTGATTTCTTCTTCTCTTCCAATAGCGGGGTTAGTAATATATTTTTTTTCTGTAAAATTTTCTCCATAACTTTTTAATATACTAACTTTACTTTTTTTTATTATTTTATCATTCATAACTACCATTCCTTACATTTTAAGTATATCATAAAATAATTTAGAGGAAAATAACTATTTATAAGTTATATTATAATTACTAGGTCCCATAATACATTTCCCATCTAAATCAAATCTTGACCCGTGACATGGACAATCCCAAGTTTTCTCTACTTCATTAAAAACTAAACTACATTTTAAATGGGGACATCTATTATAAATAATGTGCTCTTTTCCATTAGAATCTTTATAAATAGCCACTGATTTTCCATTTATTTTGGTAAATATTGGATTGCCATGATAATAGTCTTTATTTTTATTTATTTTACTATCAATAAAGCTATAAACATTACTAAAAATATTTATAGGATAATTAATTAATTTTTGTTTATTAAAACCTCTTTTAGGATTAAATAGTTCTTTATAAATATTATATTTATTATCAATTAAGTCTTTTATAATAGTACTAGCAAGTATACCATTAGAATTACCCCAAGTATTATAACCAGTTGAAAGTATTAAATTATCATCAATAAAACCTATTAGGGGTAAATGGTCTAAGGTTATTAAATCATAATTACTCCATACATAGTCTAACTTTTTAATGTTAGTATTATTCTTTAAATCACTTACCATTTTTTTACTATTAGAAGCAAAAGCTAAATTACTAGATGATGAGACTGTTAATAAATAATTATTATAATAACGTATAGAGTTTAGGGGCTTTTCTATATTAATAGCATTAAAATTAAAACTATTATTAGCTTTAGCTTTAACTTTAACTTTAGCATTTTCATTTGAATTTGAACAAGCTAAGAAAGATTTCTCTAAATAGCACCTTAAAGGCATTAAATAAGGTAATAAAAAGTATGGATAATGAAGAGCTAGGACTATCTTTTTAGTCTTAATTATATTATTTTCAGTATAACATTTAAAAGCGTTATCTTCTTTTTCTATTTTTATTATTTTGGTATTCTCATAAACTTTATGATTAATATTAATAGATTTCTTTACTATTTCTTTTATATATTTTAAAGGATGAAAAGTATAAGTATTATTTACACAAAAACCAGACTCCACTCTCATTCCATTAGGTAATTTTTTAATGGCAGTAGTTTTTTCTTCAAAAGATGAAAGTAACTCCTCTTCTTTTTTTATTTTCTTAATATTTAAGGGATCTAATGTATATAAATAAGATTTACTTTTCTTAAAATCACAATCAATCTCTTCTTTATTTACAATATCATCGGCAATTTTTAAAGCTTCTTTTTGACTACGGTAGTAAAGATAAGCCTTATCTTTTCCAAAAATATTTTTCAGTTTAGTATAAATATTTTCTTGTAAGAAAGTTATTTTAGCACTACTTCTACTGCTTGCTCCACTACCTAGTCTATTTTTCTCAACAAGAGCTACTTTTCTTTTATCATCTTTAAATTGATAAAAGGTACTACATCCTGTAATACCTCCACCAATTATTAAAATATCAACATCTATATTTTCATTTAAAGATTCATATTTATCATCATTATTAATTGTATCTTGCCAAATAGAAATATTTTTCATTTTATCACCTATTTCTATTATGGCTAATTATTAATTATATATACTATCTCTTTCATAATGGACTATTTCCCCTGAAGTAGCATTTATTTTATATTCAAACTTATAATTATTGTAAATAAATTCAATTTCATAGACAATAACGCCATCATCATAGTCCTGTTCAGTTTTTAATAGTTGTATAGCAGACTCTGTTACATTTGCATCAGTAAAAGCAATACTTTTAGCATCATCTAAAGTTATACTAGTAGTTGCATTATTATTAGAATTAGAACTGCT
>CAZJKS010000117.1:0-3229 GCA_964546695.1 uncultured Muribaculaceae bacterium
CAAGGTTCATTGCCATTTACAGGTAGTGTTGGAACTATCGTTATTACTGGAATAGGTTTAGTAATAATAATAGGTGCAGTATGTTTCTATGTAAAATCTCGTAATAATAAAAAAACAGGTAAAATAAGAAAATAAGAGGTCATGTAAGACTTCTTTTTTTTTCTTCTCTATGCTATAATACAGATATATTTTTGAGGTGATGTTAATGTTTGTAGATGAAGTAACTCTTAAAGTGATTGCCGGCAGTGGAGGAGATGGCTGTACTGCTTTTAGACGTGAAAAATATATTCCAATGGGAGGCCCATATGGAGGTAATGGAGGACATGGAGCTGATATTATCTTTAAAGTAGATGAAGGACTTCACACTCTTTTAGATTTGCGTTATCAAAAAGAAATAAAAGGTAAAAAGGGTGAGAATGGTAAAGGTAAAAATCAACATGGTAAAGGAAGTGAACCTTTAGTTGTCAAAGTACCACAAGGAACAGTAGTTACAGATTTAGACACTGGTCTTATCCTTGCCGACCTTAAGGGTAAAAATGATGAAGAAGTAATCGCTAAAGGAGGTCGTGGTGGAAGAGGTAATACTGCCTTTAAAACCCAAACTAACACTGCTCCTAACTTCTCTGAAAATGGAGAACCAGGTGAAGAGCGAACTATTAAAGTAGAACTTAAACTTCTTGCCGATGTTGGTCTTGTAGGACTTCCTAGTGTTGGTAAAAGTACCATTATCTCTAAAGTTAGTAAAGCTAAACCAAAAATAGCAGAGTATCACTTTACAACACTAAAACCTAATCTTGGAGTTGTTAGAGCATCTAATGGTAAAACTTTTGTTATGGCTGACCTTCCAGGCTTAATAGAAGGAGCAAGCAAGGGAGAAGGTTTAGGTGATAGATTCTTACGTCATATAGAGCGTACTAGAGTAATACTCCATGTTATTGATATGGCTGGTACTGAAGGAAGAAATCCTTATGAAGATTATCTTCTTATTAATAAAGAGTTAGAAGAATTTAATCAAAAACTACTTACTAAACCTATGGTTATTATCGCTAATAAAATGGATATTGAAGGTAGTAGTGATAACCTTGTTAAATTTAAAGATAAAGTTAAAGACAAGAAAATCTTTGAAATATCAGCTTTAACAAGTTCTGGACTTAGCGAAGTAGTAGATTACTTAAGTGATTTGTTAGACACAACAAAAGAAGAAAATCTATATGAAGATGATTCTTTTGAGTCTCATGTCTTATATAAGTTTAAAGAAGAAAAACCATTTACAATTGAAAAAGAAGGTAATGACTTTGTAATTAAAGGAGAAAAGATAGAAAAACTATTTAAAATGACAAAATTTACTGATGAAGGTATTAAAAGATTTAGTAATAAACTAAGGAAAATGGGTATTGATGATGAGCTTGATGCGATGGGTGCAGTTGATGGGGATATGGTTAGAATATTAGATTTTTATTTTGAGTATCATAAATAATGAAAGATTTAGAAAGATTATTAAATCCTGAAAAACGTTTTTTAGAATATCAAGATTATATAATAGATTTAATTTCTAGTTCCTATCATAAAAACTATAAAGATTTAATCGCTACAAGAATTAAAAATGCTCTTTATTTCTTTGATTCAACACCTGATATAGTTTATGAGACTCTTCAAAAGTTAGATAGTAATTTAGATATTTTGAAAGATTATAAATATACTTTAGATGAATATAATTCTAAAGAGGAAAAATTACATAAAGAAATGGATGATTACATTCTTAAATATTTAAAAGAATTACTAAATATTAGCGATGATGTTATTAGTAAAAATAAAGATTTATTTTTAGGACTTAGATTTGAAGCTTTTTCTAAAGAATATAAAGAGTATTTAACTAGTGATGATGAAGAGTTAAAAAGTCAAGTTATAGAGTTACAAGAAGACTATTTAGATACTTGTCAAAGAATAGGAATTACGCCTTTATTAGATGAAAATAAAATTGAACAATATCTAGATTTTGAAAAAAGGCAAGTAATAATATTAGAACAAAACATTATTAAAAATACTATTTTCGGTAAAAAAATCTTAGAAAGATTAGATGAATCAATGATGGTGTCTTTTTATAACAAAACATTAATTGCTAGAAATCTTGTTTATTTTGACGAAGATCGTGATGCAACAGCAATTACGAGACTTTATCGTACTAAAGATTTTTCTAAGACTTTACTTTCATTACCTCTTTTAAAAAATTGTTTTAATAAAGGACTTGATATAGAACTTATACATGAATTAATCCATGTAAGTGAAATGAATAATAAAATGTGTAGCATTGTAGTAAGTGAAGATTATCGTATGTTTAATGAATTTAGAACTCAAGAAAAAGCTTGGAGTCTTTTAGATAAATTAAGAAAAGATAATATTTATATTTTTGACCAAGATAACAATGATGATACTTTGTATAAAAGTAGTTATGATTATTATCTTCCCTTAGTTAATCCTCTATTAAATACTTATAGAGAACTTTTCGACTATTCTGCTATTAATAATAGACTATCTTATATTTATAAAGAGCTAGGAAAAGAAAATTTTAATAGATATTGTATTTTTTTAACTAATTTATTTGGAAATGGCTTAAATATAAATGCTGTGTCTGATAGAGATACTATAAGTAAAAATAATTATTTAATAGACAAAATAAAAATATATTCAAAGATGTCTAAATAAATATTTCTAGCCAAGATAATAATGATGATACTATATATAAAACATTAGGAAAAGATAAATTTGACAAACGTTGTAATAGTTTAAGTAAATTATTTTCTGTAAGTATATTAGTTGATAAAACATTTTTTAAAGATGATGAAATATCTTTTGATAATAGTCTATATTATGAAAAATAAATAAATAAGAAGTGTATCTTGTTCGATTGATTTATTTATATATATATGTTACATTATTAATGGAATATCTGGCTGTTTAGGTACTATCCCCCTAACTTATATTTTTATAATGTGAAAGGGGAACTGATAATATGAGAAAACTTGAAAAACTTCTATGTTATATTATATTTTCACTTGTTTTCGTAATAATAGTTTTACTATTTATGTTAATAAAAATAGTACCTACTCCTTAAAGTGGTACTATAATCCATTTTTTTTGGGATAGTACCTAACTGCACAAAGCTAGGTATTCCCTTTTTTATAATATGTAAATTCCCTTTACATATTCATATTACCATAAATAATTAATT
>CAZJKS010000118.1:0-3218 GCA_964546695.1 uncultured Muribaculaceae bacterium
GCCTTGCGAATCTGGTCCAGCTCCAGCGTGCTCTGGGCAAGAGCTTCAGCCTGTTGCTGGGTAAAGCCTGCCTCAATCAGCTTCTTGCTGAAGCCGAGAGAATCAAAAGTAACTCCGTCCATTTTCGTGCCTCCGGGGAAGGGGACGCAAACCGTCCCTCTCATTTGCCGTTACCACCTGCGCAGGCGTGCGACAACTGAAAAATCCGACCTGCTACGTTTTGCCGCAAAACGCACACAAGTGTCATTGTTATCTCTCCGGTTGATGGTTGACGGATGCCGCTCAAAAGATTGAATCATGTATGTATTTAAGCTGATTCTGGATCTTGGTGACTGACTCGTTCACTACAGTGCGGACGCGGTTGATCGTGGTGAACTCGCCCTTGGTCAGAAGCTGTATGGGTTTTGATCTTGCCGATGAAATTCGGCCGGATCCGAAAAAGTCGTCCAGAAGAACCAGATGATTCAATGGGTCGTTTGACGTGAAGTGCGTAATGTTCTGCCTGATTATGTCCAGTACCTTTTCTATGTATATCTTCGTCTGCTGATTCGGCTTGTTCCTCGAGCCGGGCACCGTTGACCAGCCGCAATGGGTCAATACCACCATCTGGATTTTCGGGCTTTTGTTGTTCGATGGCATGTTGCGCCTGAACTCGCTTGCCGGGTCAGAAAGCGTTTTGAGGAGCAGAGACAGGGAATTGATGGACTGCTGGTCAGTCCGGACAGGTATCAGCAACGCCTCGCAAGAGAACCAGGACAGGTGCGTTGCGCCGGAAAAGAAAGGCGACGTGTCTATAATGCAGCGCTTAGTTCCCGTCTCTTCCATCTCTCGCAGGATATTGTCACGCAACGAGAATAACATGTTATCCAAAACTTGTTCTTGTGTCGCTCCGGCAATTGATTTGGCCTGCGTTATTGCCGTTGTCACCTGGGACGGTAACACAAAAAGCCGAGCGTCAGAGGGGATATAGAAGGCGTTCTTCCCTGCAAAGAACTGATTCGTTGCAGAGATATTGCGGGCAATCCGACTTGGCTTGCCAAGTCCTGGAACAAACGAGGGCAGAAGCATGTCATAGACGGTCAGGCTGACATTCTGCAGGTATTCGTTATCGAAAAAATAGGTAAGATTGCATTGCGGGCAGGTATCTACCGCCAAAACATCCTCGGCCAGATACGCCAGATTGAAGGCAATGGACGTTTTGCCTATGCCGCCTCTAAGGTTACAAATTGCGTAGCTGGTAAAGCGCGGCAAGGGCAGTGGCGTGCAGTTCCCGTGCGCTATGTCGAACTGGCGTGTGAGCAGCTGCTCCAATTGGCTGGGCATCTGTCTTGCCTCCTTTTGTTTATTGCTAGTTTTGCACAAATAACGCACGCCTGCAAAACTAGTCAACAGTTTTTGTTGGTTCATCGAATAGCAACAAACAAGCCCCGCCTTCCGTGTGGAGGGTGGGGCTTTGTTGGGTCTAACGGCTAAAGCCGAGCGCAGAGTCAGCTCACGTCCAGAAGGCTCCCGGGCTTCTGCGTATTCGACTTCTCCCTTTTGGCCTGTCGGAACCCGGCCTTCTGCTCACCGTAGTCTATGAACTCCGGCTTTTTGCCGTCCAGCAGCTCCTCGATTGTCAGTATTTGGATCCGCCGGAAACTCTTTTTCCCGCCCGGGTAGTCATAGTTCCCGGCCTCCAAAGCCTCCTTGACCATCTTCTTGCTCGGCGCTTCAAGGGTAATGAGCCACGCCATTTGCGTGTTGTCCCGTTTCATGCCGGCTTCAATGAGTCCACGCAGTTCCCGGATATGGTTCGCCGGGATCTTCCCGCTTTTCACGCTAACAATGATCTTGAATGGGCGCCCCTTTGCTTCTGGTGTGTCGTAGGCAAACACCATGCCGTCTATTCCGCCATCAGCGCCTTTCTTCTTCCCTTGTGCCGGAATAGCGTCCACAAGGGAGAGCGCCCAAAACTGGAACTGATAGCGGCCTTCAAGGTCGTTTGTTTCTGCCAGAAAGCGTGCGGCCGCGATATCACGCGGCGTCCCGGTGATTTCGAACGCACTATCCGGGAAAGCCTTGTGGAGGCGCTGAGATATGAGCGCGATTGCAAGGTGGGTAATATCGATGCCAATCCATGAGCGACCAAGGTTTTGCGCCGCATGGACGGCCGTCCCGCACCCGCAGAACGGGTCAAGAACCACGTCCCCGGGATTCGTGCTCGCCTGGATAATGCGCTCCAAAAGAGCCACGGGTTTTTGTGTCGGGTAGCCAAGCGATTCAACATTGCTTCCGTGAAGATGCTCAATGTCCGTCCATATATCGGTCACGGGCTGCCCTGGCATTTCATCCAGATAGCGAATCAAGCGCGGCACACTCGTCGGTTTGGCCTTGAAAATTTTCCCGTCCTTGTAAGCCTGCTCCATGCGCTCTTTTGTCCATCTCCATACACGTGTGACCCCAAGAAATTCATATGTCAGGTTTGGGCGGTTTTTGTTTGGGTTTGTCAAGTTATCAAGCTGATACCGTCTCCCGTTTTCATCTGTAAAACGGTAAAATTTGTCTAGGTAATTTTGGTCATAATCAGTATATTGCAAATTAAAAACAAAGTTTTCCGTTTTTGAATAGCGCAGAATAGTGTCATGCGTAGTTGGGAACTTATTTCGCACGTGACTTTTGGGTTGCGCCCTTTTCCAGATAATTTCATTCCTGAAATTTGCTGAACCAAAAATACCATCCAGCACAATCTTCAAGTAATGACTGGCAGTCGGATCACAATGCAGATACAGGCTGCCAGTGTCTTTTAGCACTCTATGCAGCTCCAATAGACGGCTTGTCATCATAACCAGATAAGCCATCATGTCGCTTGTGCCCAGGAATTGGCGAAAACTGTCCACAATGGGGACAACAGTTCCAGCGCACGGGTTTTTCAGCAGGGCGTCAAACTCATTCTGCGTTTGCTCACCCCAATGCCATGTATCCTCGAAAGCGGTGATTTGCGCGGTGGCACCTGTATCAGCCGGGGCAAAGAATGCATTATAGTCCCGGTTCGAGTTGAAGGGTGGATCCAGATAGACAAGATCCACACTTTCATCGGCCACTTCCTTGCGCAGCACGTCCAAGCAGTCGCCATAGTAAAGATTCCCGGTCGTTTGGGGCAGCGTCGTTGTCATTTCTTTTTTCCGGTTGATGGTGGGCGGGGCTTTGCTTTGGCATGCTGACCGCTCTCTGGTGGA
>CAZJKS010000119.1:0-3191 GCA_964546695.1 uncultured Muribaculaceae bacterium
AGTTCAAGTTCAAGTACAGACACGACTTCAAACGTTGTAGCTACCTATTCCCTTGTAAAGGAAATGATCGCGAACGCCAGCCTTGGTACAAGTACTGGTTGTAATTGTTCTAGTAATAGTAACGGAGGTGATACCAGTAATGATAACGAAGGTGATACCACTGGTAATGATAACGGAGGTGACGAAGGTGACGGTAACGAAGGTGGTGACGTTGACTCATCCCATACTCATGAATCAGCTGACATTATAGATGCATTAACCACGTTACCTTCTGAGACAGACCAACAAAACAAGTACTTGGTTACTAGTGAATCAGACATTGTAGAATATTCAGGTACTGGTGAAGGTGAAGATATACGATTCACACTTAACGAGTTTGCCAAAGAACCTAGTAATGGTGATACGGTTACTGTAACGGTAAGTGATATTGGGTCTGCTACTTATACTTATAACAGTAGTATTACCACATGGTCATCTACTGATGCCCTAGGTTTGACTCTTATGTTTGGATTATATAACGTTACCGTATTGTTCGATTCAGCTACACAAGAGGTTATCGACACTGGTTCGGAAGTTAACATTACGTTCACATATGGTAGTACTACAGTAGACGTTACTGTTAAACTGAACCCTAACTATTTAGAGACTATATCTAAGCTTATACCTACATATGGTGCCGTTGACGCTACATATTCACGACAAGGACACCTTCATAGTATGTCCGAGATCTCAGACCTTAACTTAATGAGTGTTATACCTTCTGAAGAAGAACAACAACAATACCTTGTAACAGAAGAAGGTGACCAGGACACAGTTACATATGAGTTTACGGACTATGACACATTATTGTTTACAACTATAGGTACGGGGTCTGGTTATTCACTTCATTATGCAGGGTATGACTCAGACGGCACTGAAGCAATGGAAACAGTTACTGACTATGTATATGACAGTACTTATGAGTTGAAAGTAACCGAGTTATTTGAGGAATATAACCTGGCTAGCTTAACTATTGAACTCGGAACCAATCAAAAACTTATTGTTACAAAGAACGATAGTTGGTCAGGTGATATATCTAACCATATACTTACCTATAGTGCTGTTAACGATAATTACGCACCAAAGACTCATACCCATACTATGTGTGAAATTGATGGTGTGAACCTATTAAGAGAAACACCTGCTAGTACTATAGTAGGTACATACGTAATTACACATAAGTCAGGTATTGAGACTTTAGCTTCCTATGAATATTCAGGTGGTGACGAGATCACGTTCATAATTGAGAACCCAGCAACTGAAGGCCGATATTCATTGTTGTATGGTACTACTTCTAATAATGAAGGTTTTGTTACGGGTGAAGACGGTAAACTTACTGGTACAATTAACATAACTGACGAGATAGGTGACAACACATCATTAGACGTTGGAGTCTCGTATTTGCGGTCAGACTATGCAAACTTGGAAGTTTTATGGTATACGGCAACAGTGAACGAGAACAATTACATTGCTACCTATAATGTTATTAACGATAATTTCGCATCAAAGACTCATACTCATAACACTGAAGACATTGACGGTTTACCTACTGTATTAGACCAAGAACTTTCTTTTGGTTATAATTATTATGGTGACACGGACAATGACCTAATAACACTTGACTGTACAGACGACTATATAATGACAATAACTGTTAATGACGACTACAAGGAAGGTACCATTAACATGTTTCTTAGTGACGAAGACTATACACCTTTCACAGTAGTTGACGGTAAACTTACTATTGACATAAACCTGTTAATGGAAGGTTGTTTATACCGTCATATATACATTACATATACTTCCGAAGACGGTGCTACTACTAAAAACCAAATTGTGACCATAACTGACTCAGATTCCTATACAGAGGCGTTTACTATCGAACTAGACAACGACTATAGTATGGACACTGGTATAGCATTAGTAGACCTTCGTTATTCTTATTACAATGAACCAAACTTGATGGGTCTTGTAATTAGAGAAGAAGGAGCAACTAACCCAACAGTTACTGTTAATGGTGTTTCAGCTGAAGAAGTTGAAAACAGTGGTTTCCCCTATGGTTATAAGGTTAACATAACAGAAGCCCTTGCTGAAAGTGAAGAGGTACGTATTAGGTTCGAATACACGAACACTGAAGGTAAATTAGTCTATGCTACATACCTCATTAGACCTAACGAAAACTTCGTAGGTGATCAGGTACCTACATATAGACTCACACATACTATATTTTCAAGACAAGACCATACTCATACCACAAGTCAACTCCGTGATGTATTAACTGAACTACCTGCTAGGTATGTTATAGAAAGTAACTCAGGACCTAGTATAGTAACTCCTTCCATTACAGTAACCCCATCAAATGATTACCTAGTACTTACTGTTAATGACGACTACATGTCTACAGAAGATTCATTTACAGTAAGTATCATGGATTCGAACGGTAATACTATAGGAACATACTCTGGGTTAACTCTAGCTGAGGGTACCTCTACACTATTCAATTATGAACTAAACGAACATGTTACGGTTGACGTCGAATATTATAAAGATGGTGAATTAGACAGTACACAGGTCATTGTCGTCACACCTAACTCTAGTTATCCTGAAGACATAAGTTCTAACATACCTTCCTATGGTCTAGTTAATAACCACTTCTCGGCAACAACTCATACACATAACAGTATAGACATCGTTGATGTTTTGACCGAGAAACCTACTAAGTATGACGTGAAAAACATTACAAGTCTTACCACTGAGTTAGTTTCAACATATGGTTTCTCAAGAGCTGACGAGGACATGTTCGTATTTATAACCAACGAAGAGTACCCGTATAATGACGGTGATACCCTCAATGTTGACGTTAGTGGTTACGAGCAAGCAACATTTACATATACAGGTGGGGAGTGGGAGTTACCTAGCAGTACCATCATAGACGGTATACATGGTTATGGTGAGTTGATAGTTTGGCCTGACGGTTCCACTCTTACTGTCGGGTTCACTATAACCGAAACATCAATTGCTAGTTCAATAACTGTTATGATGACACATAGCGATGGTTCTTCACAGACCTTTATTATTAGTTCTAACTCGGAATACGCATCTAAGTTAAGTCTTGTACCTACCTATGGTGTCATTAACGATAACTTTTCGAA
>CAZJKS010000120.1:0-3178 GCA_964546695.1 uncultured Muribaculaceae bacterium
AATAAAGGAGAAAAATTATGAAAAAATATAATAAGAATAAATTACAAAAAAAACAAACAACATTATATAAAGAAGAATTAAATAATATCAAAGAAATTATCAATTCATCTTCTCCTACTAAACTAAAAAAACTTGATAAATATATTTTAAATCTTAACTTAAATAACGAAGAAAGAGCTAATATAATGTTGTATACTTCTGTCTATCTTGCTGAGAATGGTTTTTATGATAAAGCTTCTAGATATTTAAAAATCATTGAAAAAATAGAAGATAAAGAAGTAAGTGTTAAAAGAAATTTTAAAGAAACACAATCCAAAGTAAAAATTAGAAGAATAGCTAATAAAAACAGAAGGTAAAGTTATCTTCTGTTTTGTATTTGTTCATTATCATTAATATTAGATATTTCACTAGTTATAATATAAATATAACTAAAAATATCTTGATATTCTCTATAAATAGAATCAAATACTTCCATTCTATTAACTTCATCTATCATAATAAGTTTATTTTCCTCTATCTTATCTCTTATATTAAAGTCATCTAAAAGAGTAGTATTAATATCATAAAAGTCCACATCTATATACCAATTATCTCTACTATTTTCCCTTACTCTAATACCTATAGGATAAGAATTATCAGTTGATTTAAGATATTCAACTATTTCCTTATTTTCACTTTCTAAATATATATTAATATCATTAGAATAACTTCTTACCATATTTAAAACCAAATCAGTAAATAAAGCATTATTATCTTTTTGATCTACAAGTTCTAATATTAGGTATTTTCCTCTATTTTGAAAGATATATAATATTTGTCTTAAAGTAACTATCTGCTGTTTTTGTACACTACTACCAACATTAAAAAATAAAAATTCTTTTAGGGTATAATCATCTATCTCATTAATACCACTTGTAAATAATTTAACTATATCATCACTTAAAGTAATTATTTCCTTATCCTTAGTTAAATAAAGCTTAAACTTAAATCCACTTATATAAGGAGCATTAAGTCCTAAATAAATAGCATCTAACGTATTACTTGCAACATTTTTAGTAGATGCACCACCATTTGCAATTATCTTCATAGCATCCTCCTTTAATAAAATTTTATGATTTAATTTCTTTTAAAATTCTAAAAAATATGCTATAATATGAGACAGAAAAAGAGGTGGTATGTTGTGGCATTAAAAGATATAAAAGGTGTAGGACCTAGAGCGTTAACACTTCTTTCTAAATTAGGAATAAATACAGTGGATGATTTGGTTACTCATTATCCTTTTAGATATGAATTTTTAGTTAGAGGAAATTTAGCCGAAACAAATGATGGAGATCATATAATTATAGATGGAAAGATAGAAAGTAGCCCTATATTAGTTAGATTTAAAGCAGGGCTTAATAAGATGAATTTTCGTCTTGTAACTGCTAGTGGGGTAGTGGGAGTATCAATATTTAATAGAGCTTTCTTAAAAAGCCAACTTACTGTTGGTACTACTGTTACTGTTATAGGTAAGTTTGATAAACCTAAAAATGTAATAACTGCATCAGAAGTAAAATTAGAATCTTTATCTAATAAAGTAAAAATAGAACCTGTATATCATTTAACTAGTGGTCTAACTAATAAAAATATGGCTTTATATATTAATATGGCTTTACTTAGTCAAACCAAAGAAATATACGATAGTATACCTTTAAAATATCAAGAGAAATATAATTTCTCTAATAAGAGAATAGCTTTAAATATAGTACATAACCCACCTAGTAAAGAGAAATTAAAAGAAGCGATGATAAGACTTAAGTATGAAGAATTATTTGAATTTATGTTTAAGATTAATTATTTAAAGGAAGAAAATAAAAAAGTTAATAGTGGTATTGAAAGAACTATAAATAAAGAAAAAGTTAATAAATTCATCTCTAATCTTCCCTATGAACTTACAAAAGATCAAGTAAGTGCAGTTAATACTATTATTAAAGATTTAGATAGTAAAAATAAAATGAATAGACTATTACAAGGTGATGTTGGTAGTGGTAAGACTATAGTTTCTTTTATCGCTATGTATGCTAACTATTTAAGTGGTTATCAAAGTGCTTTAATGGCTCCTACTGAGATACTTGCAACACAACATTTTAATAATTTAAAAGATGTATTTAAAGATTATAATATTAATATTTCTTTACTTACAGGTTCAATTTCTAAAAAAGAGAAAGATTTAATATATGAAGAATTAAATAATGGCGATATAGATATAATTGTAGGTACTCATGCTTTGATTCAAGAAGATGTTAAATATAATAATCTTGGTCTTGTCGTAACAGATGAGCAACATAGATTTGGTGTAAATCAAAGAGATAATTTACAAAACAAAGGCCAAAAGCCCGATATTTTATATATGAGTGCGACACCAATTCCAAGGACTTATGCTTTAACTATTTATGGCGATATGGATGTATCTACTATTAAGACAAAACCTATAGGAAGAAAAAAAATAAAAACGGTTGTTAAGACTAATAAAGAAATAACAGATGTTTTAAATATGATGCATGAAGAATTAAAACAAGATCATCAAATTTATGTAATTGCCCCACTTATTGAAGAAAGTGAAAATAGTGATTTAACCAATGTAAATGACTTAAAAGAAAAGATGACACTTGCTTTTGGTAGTAAATATAAAATAGATTTAGTTCATGGAAAGATGGCTAGTGCTGCTAAAGAGTTAATTATGAATGAGTTTTTACAAAATAAAGTCCAGATATTAATTAGTACAACAGTTATAGAAGTAGGAGTAGATGTTCCTAATGCTACCATGATGGTAATATTTAATGCCGAAAGATTTGGTTTATCTACTCTTCATCAGTTAAGGGGAAGAGTTGGAAGAAGCAAACTGCAGTCTAGTTGTATTTTAATTAGTGATAATGATACTAAAAGACTAGAAATAATGGAGCATACTAATGATGGCTTTGAAATAAGTGAAGAAGATTTTAAACTTAGAGGACATGGAGATTTGTTTGGAACTAAACAAAGTGGAGATATGACCTTTAAGATAGCTGATTTAAAAGCTGATTATAAAATATTGTTACAAGCAAGAGAAGATTCACTTGAATATTTATTAAATAAAGAAACAGATGCTAATAAGATAAGATTAATTAGTAGTATTATACATAGTTAGTTGTAAAAAATT
>CAZJKS010000121.1:0-3173 GCA_964546695.1 uncultured Muribaculaceae bacterium
GAGGATATGTATGGATAAGGAAGTAAAAACTTCTTTTTCTTTTATTGTAATTATGTTAAAATATAACTGTTTAGAAAGAAGGGATAAATATGCATTTACCAAATTATAAAGAAGCTCGTAGTAGTACAAAGATAGATTATAAAAAGAAAGAATACAACTTAGATTCTAAATATCTTAATAAATATAAAGGTAAAAAATGTTATTTAAAAACTTATGGATGTCAAATGAATGAACATGATAGTGAGAATATTAAAGGAATATTAGAACTATTAGGTTTTGATTTTACTGAACTAATTGATGAAGCAGATTTAGTTCTATTAAATACCTGTTCTATAAGAGAAAACGCTCATAATAAAGCTTTTGGATTACTTGGTAAAGCTAAACATATAAAAGAGTCTAAAAAAGACTTAATAATAGGTTTGTGTGGTTGTATGGCTCAAGAAGAAGTAGTTGTTAATGCTATTATTTCTAAACATCCTTTTGTAAACTTTGTAATAGGGACTCATAACTTCTATGAATTACCTGAAATATTAGAAAAAAGTGAAAATAAACAACAAATAGAAGTATATTCAAGAGAAAGAGATTTAATAGAAGAATTGCCAGTAGATAGAACTAGTAAATATAAAGCCTATGTTAATATCATCTATGGCTGTGATAAATTCTGTACTTATTGCATTGTTCCTTATACTAGAGGAAGACAAAGAAGTAGAGAAAAAGAAGATATCTTAAAAGAAATAGATAATCTTATTAAAGATGGTTATAAAGAAATAACACTACTAGGTCAAAATGTTAATGCTTATGGTAAAGATCTATATGATAATTACTCCCTTGCTGAACTTCTTAGTGATGTTGCAAAAACTAATATACCTAGAATTAGATTTATGACAAGCCATCCTTGGGATTTTACAGATGAAATGATAGATGTAATTGCTAAATATCCTAATATTATGCCTAGTATTCATTTACCAGTACAATCAGGTAGTAATAGAATTTTAAAGTTAATGGGAAGACGTTATACTAAAGAAGAATATCTAACATTATTCCATAAAATGAAAGAAAGAATTCCTAATTGTACTATATCTACTGATATAATAGTAGGTTTTCCAGGTGAGACAGAAGAAGACTTTAAAGAGACATTAAACCTAGTACATGAATGTAAATATGATAATGCCTATACTTTTATCTATTCACCTAGAGTTGGTACTCCAGCTAGTAAACTTAAAGATGATATTACTAAAGAAGAAAAAGAAGAAAGACTCTATAAGCTTAATGAAATAGTAAATACTTATTTTAAAGAGAATAATGATAAATTAGTTGGTAAAATTCTTCCTGTATTAGTAGAAGGAATCAGTACTAAGAAAAACGAATACTTTGGTTATAGTGATACTAATAAACTAGTTAATTTTAAAGGGGATAATATTAAACTTGGAAGCATTGTTAATATTTTAATTACAGAAGCGAAAACATGGAGTTTAGATGGAGAAATTAGTAAGTAGTAAAGAAATAGAAGATAAAGCTAGACAATTAGTAGAAACTATAAAGAAAAATAAAGACTATAAAGAATATTTAAAATTAAAAGAAGAAATAAAAAATAGCGAAGAAATTACAACAAAAATAAAAGAAGTTAAAATACTTCAAAAACAATATGTAAAAAGTGCTTATCTTGATAAGAAAATAGAAAAAGAACTAAATGATAAGTTAAACACTTTAAACTCTATTTCTCTATATAAAGAATATATAAATAAAGAACAAAAAATAAGATACTTATTAAATACTATTAAAGATGGACTTAATATTGTCTTTGAAGATATTTTAAATCAAGAAATATCTTAATGATTTGAAAAAAGTAACTATAGTTGTTATAATACTATAGAAAGGTAAGGATCTTATTATGGATTTAAAATTAGAAGTATTTGAAGGACCACTTGATTTACTCCTTCATTTGATAAAAGACAATAAGATGGATATTTTTGATATAGAAATAGAAAATATTACTAAACAATATTTAGATTATATTCATAAAATGCAAGATCAAAATCTAGATATTGCCTCAAGTTACTTAGTTATGGCAAGTGAACTTACGTTAATTAAAGCAAGAATGTTACTTCCAAGACCTAAAGTAGATGAAGAAGAGGAAGAAGAAGACCCAAGAGAAGAGTTAGTATCAAGACTATTAGAGTATCAAGCTTATAAAGAAATAACTAAAAGATTAAAAGAAAATGAGAGTAAAAGACAAGAGATTCATACTAAACTACCAGAAAATATTAACAATTATATTGATACAAATACTATAATAAAAGGAGATGGTTCTCTTGATTTATTAGTAGATGCCTTTAAAAAATTCTTAGTAAGAAAAAGTGAAGAGAAACCACTATCAACAAAAGTAACTATGAAAGAAATAACAGTATCAAGTAGAAAATTAGAAATAAAAAGTATTTTAAAGAAAGAAAATAAAATAAGTTTCTTTAAACTTTTCCCTATCTCAACAAATGAATATATAGTTGCAACATTCTTAGCAATTCTTGAAATGGCAAGGAATAAAGAATTATTAATTAAACAAGAAGAACTCTTTAGTGATATTATCGTAGAGGGGGTAGTATAATGAATTTAAAAGCAGTATTAGAAGGACTACTCTTTGTAATAGGTGATGATGGACTTGACCTTGAAGAGGCAAGTAAGATATTAGAAATATCTAAAGATGAGATTAAAGAATTAATTAAAGAATTACAAAATGATTATCAAAGTGATAGTAGAGGTATTAGGATAGATTTTCTAGGAGATAAATTAAAATTAACTACTAAGAAAGAACATAATATCTATTATCAAAGATTATTAACTAGAGAAGATAATTATTCTCTAAGTCAAGCAGCTTTAGAAACCCTTGCTATTATTGCCTACAATCAACCTATTACAAGAATTAAAGTAGATGAATTAAGAGGAATATCAAACAGTCATATCATAAGAAAATTAGTTGCTAAAGGTCTTATTAAAGAAAGTGGTAGAAGTAATATGCCAGGAAGACCCATTCTTTATGAAACTACTAGTGAATTTTTAGATTATTTTGCTCTTGCTTCTATAGATGAACTTCCAGATATGAGAGAATTCTTAGAAGAAGAAAAAGATAAAGATAAAGAAGATGATATAGATTTATATGAATCTAAATATAAAGAAGA
>CAZJKS010000122.1:0-2997 GCA_964546695.1 uncultured Muribaculaceae bacterium
AGTATAACATAATTATTTAATAAGAGCAAAGTATCGTTATTTTTCATAAAAAATTCATATTTTTTCTACAGTTTTTGTGATATAATCTATTCTAGGTGAGGAAGAAGATGATAGATAAGCAGTTTAAGAACCTTGAAGAACAAATAGAAATCCTTAAATACAAAGGGATGATTATTGAAGATGAAGAATATGTAAAAAAAATATTATTACGTGAAAATTATTTCTTTTTATCAGGTTATAGATACCCCTTTATAAAAAGTATAACTGATAAACACTTCAAAGAAGGAGTTACTTTTGAAGAAATGTATAGTCTCTTTTTATTTGATAGAGCGATTAGAAATGTATTCTTTAGATATCTACTTGTTATAGAAAATAACCTGAAATCAATTTTTTCATATCAATTATCTAAAAAATATGGTTATAAAGAAAAATACTACTTACGATCTAAAAACTTCACCAACGATAAAAATAAACAAAGACAAGTTAATGACTTAATAAAAAAGATGAAAAGACAAATTAAAATTAATGGTAGTCAACATACTGCAACAGCCCATTATATGTCTAATTATGGCTATGTTCCACTTTGGATATTAGTTAAAGTTTTATCTTTTGGAGTAGTAGGAGAATTGTTCTCTATTATGAAATATGATGATCAAGTAAATATCTGTAAAATATATGGTATACCACTAGAGGAGTTCAGTAACTATCTACCAATACTTTCTAATTATCGTAATCTATGTGCTCATGAAGATATTCTTTATGAAAATAGAACTCAAAAGAAAATTAAAGGAACAAAATTTCATGAGTTACTAGGAATAGAAAAAGATGAGGAAGGTGAGTATAAGAATGGTATAAATGATTTATTTGCTCTTTTAATAATAATGAAGAGAATGCTTAGCTATGAAGAATTTAAAGATATGTGTTTAGCTATAGAAAAGAATATAAATAATTTAGATTATAACTTGCATACTATTAAAATAGATAAGATATTAAATAAAATGGGATTTCCTAAAAATTATATGGAACTTGCAAATATTGAAAGGAGAGATATAGATGAAAGCAGAAAGAATTAAAGAAGCAGTACTTATAATTGTATCTTTTGTAATAGGAGGTGTTTTAACATTTGTTATTATAGGAGGAGAAGATTTACTAAATAGTAGTAGTTCTAGTAGTGGACTTACTTGTAGTTCGGCAGATTGTACTAAAGTAGTAGTAGATGAATCTGGTATTAGTGAAGCAGTAGAGAAAGTTTATGATGGAGTTTTAATGATTAGAAATTATCAAAACGATGAAGTAGCATCTACTGGTACAGGTTTTGTCTATAAGATAGAAGATGGCTATGCTTATGTTATAACTAATCAACACGTTGTAGAAGGAGCTGAGAAGGTAACTTTAATTACTTCTAGTGATGAAGAAGTAGAAGGAGAAGTCTTAGGAGGAGATACTTATGTTGATATAGCAGTAGTTAGAATAGAAAATGTTGATGGCTTAGTTGCTTTACAACTTGGTAATAGTGAAAATTCTAGTTTAGGAGATGTTGTATTTACAGTAGGTAATCCATTAGGATATGAATATAGAGGAAGTGTTGCTACAGGACATTTAGCTGGTAAAGATAGATTAGTTAGTGTTAGTACTAGTAGTTCATCAAGTAGTGATTGGGTTATGAAAGTATTACAAACTGATGCTGCTATTAATCCAGGAAACAGTGGAGGTCCTTTAATGAATATTAATGGAGAAGTAATAGGTGTTATTTCTATGAAACTTGTTCAAACAGAAGTAGAAGGTATGGGCTTTGCTATTCCAATAGAATATGTTAATAGTAAACTAGATACCCTTGAAGCAGGAGAAGAAATAGAATGGCCTTTACTTGGTGTTTCTATGGTTAATGTTAGTGATGTAAAAGATTCTTATAGATCAAGTTATAATATTCCTGATGATGTAGATAGTGGTGTTGTTATTGCAGGAATTGAAAGTGGTACAGGAGCAGCTGATTCTGATTTACAAGAAGGAGATATTATAATTGCAATTGATGGTGAAGAAGTAGAAGATTCAGCTTACTTAAGATATGAACTTTATAAACATTCAGTAGGAGATACTATTGAAATAACTTATATTAGAGATGGAAAAGAAATGACAACTGACGTAAAATTAACAAGTAGTACTAATTAAAGAAATGAGTGATATTATGACAAACTTATTACCTAATATGGTTATTTTAGATAAAAAAGAAAGAGAATCTATCTCTTCTTTTTGCGATTTTGTCAATAAAAATGAATTAACAGAAAAAGAAAAAAAGATAATTATAGACTATATTATTAGTAATGTAACATATACCGATATAAGGAGTTTAAATAAAGGTATATATGAACTTTTAAGTAATTATTTAAATAATAATATGGGAGAAATTAGTTTTAATCTTTTTGGCAATTCTATTAAAGAAATAACATTAGGTAATATTAAAGCAGGACCTTTATTTAGTAATAACTTTACTAATGAAGAATTATCTGATAGATTTCTTAATGGTAAAAATAGTTGTGGAGTTTTACCTAATAAAGACAATATGCAAAGATTACTTATCTCATATAATTCTAAAAATATTTATAGTAGCGATATTATTCATAAAAATAATGATCGTAAGAATGCTCATATAGGAGAATATTATTTTAATAGAGATGATATTTTAAATACTAAAGAAAATCCTTATATCTTTAGATTTACTAGTCTTTATAAAAACGAACTACAAATTGAAGTCCTTAATTTTGATAAAGAAGGGAACTTTATAACTAATGATATCTATATAGATTATTTAGCAACTTCTGATAATATTAATTATAAAGTCATAAAACAATTCCATAATGAAATAGAAAATATTAATGATTTAAATAATGCTAAGAAATAGCAATTAAAAGATAATCTTAATTATTTAGATTGTTAATAAATCTATTAAAAATATTTATTTTTCATTTTTAATATGTTAATATAGAGAAAAGAAAATAG
>CAZJKS010000123.1:0-2967 GCA_964546695.1 uncultured Muribaculaceae bacterium
TAAAGAATAAATTATTAAGTTAGGAGGTTAAATTAATGTCAAGCACTGAAACAAATAGAATCGAAAACAAGGAACAACTAAATGAGGATTTTGAGCAAGAAGTAATAGCTTTTCTTAATTACAAAGAAGGTGGAATTATTTATGTAGGAATTAGAAAAAATGGACAAGTTGTTGGAGTTCAAGATGCAGATTTAACACAATTACAAATCAAAGATAGAATAAAAAACAATATACAACCATCAACTCTAGGATTATTTGATGTAATTGTGGAAACAATAGACAATAAAGAAGTAATAAAAGTAGTAATATCAAGTGGAACTGAAAAACCATATTATTTAAGGAAAAAAGGAAGAACACCAGAAGGCTGTTATATTAGAGTTGGTAGTAGTAAAGAAAGAATGACTGAAAGAATGATTGACGATATGTATTCCAAAAGGATTAAAAATACATTAAAAGAAATTGACTCTCCAAGACAAGAATTAACATTTAATCAATTAAAAATTTATTATGAAGAACACGGATTAAAATTAAATGATAACTTTTTACAAAATCTTGATTTATTAACAAGTGAAGGTAAATACAATTATAATGCATTTTTGTTAGCAGATGAAAATAATGTTTCAATAAAACTTGTAAAATATTTAGGCACTAATAAAATGGATTTAGTAGAAAATCAAGAATATGGATATCGTTGTATAATTACCGCAACTCAAAGAATATTAGATAGACTTGATGCAGAAAATACTGTTTATGCTAAAATAGAATATAAAGGTAGAAAAGAAGTAGAAATGATAGATAAAGCAGCTTTAAAAGAAGCAGTTATAAATGCTGTGGTACATAATGATTATTCTTATGGGAATTCTCCAATTATAGAATTATATTCTGATAGAATTGAAATTACATCTGCAGGTGGTTTACCACAAGAATTATCACAAGAAGAATTTTTAGAAGGAGTTACTGCTCCAAGAAACAAAGAACTTATTAGAGTATTTAAAGATGTAGATTTAATTGAAAACATTGGCTCTGGAGTTTTAAGAATTTTAGATGCTTATGATAAAAGTTGCTTTAAATTTATGGATCATTTTTTAAGAGTTTCCTTTAAATATAAAGAGAATCCATTTGAATATGATGATACTGCAAAAGTAAAAAGCAGTAAGTTAGGCAGTAAGAAAAGCAGTAAGTTAGCAGTAAGCGAAAAACAAATTTTAGAACTATGTAAAACAGCCAAATCATTAAAAGAAATTACACAGCATTTTGGGTATAAAGATGTATATAAATTTAAAAATAATTATATAAATTCTTTGTTAGAACAAAATAAATTGCAAATGACAATACCGGATAAGCCAAAAAGTAGAAATCAAAAATATGTTAGTAAATAATATATATCGTAATAAAGAAGTAAGTTTTTAAGCAAAAAAGAGGAGGAATTATTTATGGATACAAATTATATTATTATAGGAGATAGCATTACATATGGAATTGGAGACTTTGAAAGTGGAGGCTGGGCGACAATGTTTAAGAATTATATAGTTAATAAAGATGATTCAAAAGTATGTAATAATTATGTCCATATTATAGGTTTTCCAGGAGCCACTAGTTCAGATATATTAGATAAAATTAATAGTATATTACAAACATTTTTACATAAAGAATTTTCAAATACAATTATACTTTCTATTGGAGTCAACGATACTCAAGTTTTTAATGGAAAGACAAAAAATAGTATTCAATGTTATAAAGAAAATATTCAAAAAATTATAAGGATTGTTACAGATTGCGGATGTAATTTAATAATTTTAGGACTAACACGAATAGAAAGTGAGGAAAGATTTTTGTGGAAACCTAATAAATATTATGATAATGATATTATTTCGGAATATGATAGAGATTTAAAACTTATTTTAGATTATGATGCAGAATTAGAAAAATTATGTAAGAGTAATAAAATAAAGTATATTCCTATGCAAGACATATTAGAAAAAGCAGATTTCATCGATGGATTACATCCAAATCATAATGGCCATAAGAAAATAGCAGAATATATTATTGAAGTTCTTAAAGGATAAATTAAAGACAATATTAACCAGTAGGAAAATAAAAAATAATTGTATTGAAAGGATAAAAAATGAGTGAAATCGTAATTAAAAAAAGAAATGATAATACGGGGCAAAGAGAATTATTGTTAAAGGCATATGAAGAAAAAGTATCAAATGTAATTCAAAAAATGCCAAGAGGTTTATCTTTTGAAGAAAAAGTAGAATATTTATATGAATATCTAGTGAATGAAATGGATTATGATTATGAATGTTTAGGTAGAAATACAAGTGAAGGAACAGTTTATCCAAGTGTATTTGTTGATAATGGAGATATTCCGAATGCATATAGAAATATTGGAACAACAGCTGATAAAGAAAGTGCATTCTTACATAAAAAAGCATTATGTGTAGCTATTAGTAAAATTTTTAGTGATTTATGTCAAAAGATTGGACTTAAATGTGAAATATGTGAAGGAAAAACTGCCATTATTGATGAAAATACAGGAATTAGAAGAAAGCATGTTTGGAATATTGTAGAAGATGAATATGGAAGAAGAAGTCATGTTGATGTGACTTATGGAATATTTGTAAAAGATCAACACGAATTCAAAAATTGTATTGGCAGAAAAATAGAAGATTTTTGTATGGTCAGTGATGAGGAGTTATTTCAAAGAGGACCTCATACTATAACTTCTCAAATACAACCGTGTAATTATACAGTTTATAACCATCAGCAAATTCAAGAAAGTTTATCAAAAAGATTAAATAACGAAGAAAAAAGTGAAAATAGAGAACATTAGAAAATGACGAGTGATAGGATTATCCTACCACTCCATTTCTTCATATTCAAGTTCTTCTTCATGTTCAATTTGTTTAACAGGATCAATATAAGTATCATTTTCAAGTTCAAAATTCCTAATTAATGCATCTT
>CAZJKS010000124.1:0-2954 GCA_964546695.1 uncultured Muribaculaceae bacterium
ATATTAGAAATATCCTAGTCTTAAAGCTTATATCTTAAAATAAAAAAATATGCTATACTTGATTAGAAGGGATTGATATTATGAATATAAAAATAGAAAGAATTAATCATATGATTAGGGAAGAAGTTAGTAAAATATTAATGTTAGAATTAAAAGATGAACGTTTTAAGATTGTAACTGTTACTGATTGTGATACAGCTAATGATTTGAGTTATTGTAAAGTTTATGTAACGGTTTTAGATGAAGAGAAACGTGATGATATTTTGAAGGCCTTAAATAAAGCTTCTGGTTTTATAAGAAGTGAACTTGCTAAGAGAATAGAAATAAGACATATTCCAGAGCTTAAATTTTTCTATGATGAGTCTATTTCTTATGGAGAGAATATAGAGAAGATTATAGATAAAATAAAAGGAGAATGAAATGGACTATAAGATATTAATAAATAAAGAGAATCCTTATAGTAAAGAAGATTTTAATAATATAACTTTAGTTAATATTGTTAATGAATTTGGAGAAGAATATTTGCTTGAGAAGAGAACTTTAAGAGCTTATCTTTCTTTAAAAAAAGATTTAGAAAAAGATAATATTATAATAAATATTAATAGTGGTTATAGAAGTATAGAAGAACAAAAAAAGACTAAAGATAATTATTTAATTATACATGGGGAAGAATATACTAAAAAATATGTAGCAGAACCAGGATGTTCAGAGCATCATACTGGTCTTTGTTTTGATATTGGTATAGTTGTTAATAATAAAATAATAGATGAAAATAGTAATTTAGAGCCTTATATGGATGTTTTTGATAAAATAATTAGTAGACTTAATAAGTTTGGTCTAATACTTAGATATCCTAAAGGAAAAGAAAAAATTACGGGATATAATTATGAAGCATGGCATTATCGTTATGTAGGAGTGAGTACTGCTAATATAATATATAATAATAACTTAACTTTGGAAGAGTATAATCAGTTATATAATAAATCAGGAGTTTTATTAGTTAATAAACCTAAAGGGATTACATCACGGGATGTTATAAATAAAATAGAGAAGATATATGATACTAAAAAAATAGGTCATAATGGGACACTTGATCCTATGGCTAGAGGTTTATTAGTAGTTACTATTAATAAAGCGACAAAAATAAATGAATTTTTAACTAGTGAAGATAAAGAGTATATTGCAACTGTTAAAGTAGGAATAGAGACTGATACTTTAGATTTAGAAGGAAAGATAGTTAAAGAAAGTATAGAAATAGTATCTAAAGAGATGTTAGATAATTTATTTAAAACATTTCCAAGATGTTATAAGCAAGAAGTACCTAAATATTCAGCTGTTAAAGTTAAGGGGAAGAAATTATATGAATATGCTAGAGATAATAAAGATATCTTATTACCTAAAAGAGATGTTGTTATTAAAGAATTAGAATTACTTGAGTATAGTGAAAAATCTTTTAAATTTAGATGTGTTGTTTCTAAGGGAACTTATATTAGAAGTTTAATTAAAGATATGGGAGATATGTTAAAAATACCATGTACTATGAGTGATTTAGTTAGAACAAGACAAGGGGTATTTAATATAAGTAATGCTATTGATTTAGATAATATTAGTATAAATAGTAATTTAATTAGTATTAGTAATGCTTTAAATATAAAAATAGAAGAAATAGATGCTAAAGAATATAAAAAAATAATAAATGGAGCATCTATAGATAATTTATATAATGTTAAAGATAAAGTATTATTTATAAAAAATAAAAAAGAGATTGCTATTTATAAAAGAGATAACAATGTCTTAAAGTGTTTAAAGATGCTTAAGTAAGTCTTGTTTTAATATCACTAGATATTATTTCTTCAGCTAGTTTAATAAAACTTTTAACATTATCAAGATTAAAAGAATAAAGTTTTTCTTTTTTACTGTTTTCGATAATTATTCCCATTTTATCAACAATAGTTTGTAATTTGTCTAGTGGTATTTCTGTAAAGTTTATATTAGGTATTTCTAGTTCCTCATAAAATAATGATAAATCTAGATTATATTCTTCTATTAATAAGATGTTTAGGTTACTATAATCATTATATATTATTTTAGCGATATCTTTACTGTTGCAATTTAATGTTTCTCCTGATATTAGTTTTATGTAGGTATTATTATTAGAGATTTCTGGTATAAAGAATTTAAACCAAAGATAGTCTGTAAATAGGTGGATATAATATCCTAAGATAAAAGGATTAGTTAAGTCTTTTTCATATTTAGTTAGGAATTTTTCTAAATTAGGTAAATTATTATCTTTATCTAAGAAATGTGATTTTGTTTTAGATTGTTCTAATTGTTTACTAATATCAGGGGCGATTGTTCCTAGAAATAACTGTTTTTCGTTAAAGTTAAAATTTTTATTTATTTCTTTAACGACTGCTATATGTATGATTGCACTTGCCATATTATCACTACCTTTACAGTAGAAATTTTAGCATAGTTTTTAAAAAAAAGATAGACAAATTTGGGCTTTTATAGTATATTATATGCGTACCTATTCTTAGTAGTTGGAGTTCTTCCTTACACCAATTACCAAGAGTAAGGCTAATATTTAAGAAGAAAGGAAGGTATTATTTATGGCTTTAACTAAAGAAGAGAAGCAAAAGATTATTAAAGAGTTTGGTGTTAATGAAAATGATACTGGTTCTGCTTCTGTTCAAATAGCTATTTTAACAAAAGAAATAGAGAATTTAACAGAACATTTAAAGACTCATATTCATGATCATCATTCACGTCGTGGACTTTTAATGAAAGTTGGACAAAGAAGAAATATGCTTAATTATCTAGCTAAGAGTGATGTTGCAAAATATCGTGAAGTAGTTAAAAAATTAGGATTAAGAAAATAGGACTTGAAAGAGTTCTATTTTTTATGATAGTATAGAGTAAAGAAAATAGAAAGAAGGTAGTGCTATGAAAAA
>CAZJKS010000125.1:0-2892 GCA_964546695.1 uncultured Muribaculaceae bacterium
CTAGATGCAGCAGGAACTTGAAACATAATTACTCGTTTATTATCCCTTATAAAAGCATATATTTCAATAAAACAAATATTATCAGTAGTATTATCAGAAATTTGCTTCTTTACTTTATTAAAATTATTATCACTACAAAACCTTGTATTAGTTAATTCATGCGTCTTATCATCTACACCAAATACAATCCAAGAATACTGTCTATTTTTTAAATTCTACGCATTCATTTTCTTCACTTAATAATAATTCATCTAAAATTGCATTTAATTCATCATAATTTTTATACAAACAAATCACCTCTTCATGTTTCAAACTATAACTTATCTCAAACTTTTTTTATTTCATCAATTAAAACCAATATTGTCTATATATTTTATTATTAACACTTTTTTCTTTTAATTAATCTTTTTCCTACACTTTCTCTATTTTTTATGGTACTAGAATTATTTTCAATATACTCATCTAAATTAACATATCCATCATACATTCTTTTTTCTTCATTATAATAGAATATCTTAGGAGAAAAACCATTTGTCCCTTTAAAGAAACCATGTGGTAGCGCCTCTTCGTAATCCAGTTCTAAAGAAGTATTAACTAACTTATCAACTATATTAATGCTCTTATCAATAGTAGAATCTTTAGTATCCTTATAAATAGGATAAAACTTAACATTCTTTACTCCTAATAATGATGCCAAATATAGATTCCTTTGAAGTTTAGCAACGACAGTAGTATTAGGATTAAATGGATATATCAAGCACTTTTTTTCAACTTCTAATTTTTTATTCATTATTATCATCCTTTCAAACTAACATAACATTTATCTTTTAAAAATTGTTTAATCTTATCAATATCTTTTCCTTCATAATACATAATTAGCAGTTTCTTATAATCTTCCACTAAATCTCCGGGAATAGAGATAATTCCTAATCCTCTTGATATCAAATGATGATTAGCAAAAATAATAGCAGTTCTCTTATTACCATCTATAAATATTTGTCTTTTCATAACATATAATAATAATTCTATAGCAAGACTAACTTCATCTAATTTACTTTTTAAAAGTCCATTCAACTCTTCTACAACTTGACTTTCTATAGGAATATTAGGTATTCAAGTTGTCCCACCTATTTTAGCAGGAGTACTTCTAACTTTACTAGCATTATAATAAAATCCTTCAAGAATTAACTTATTAATTTGTGATAAGAAAGAAAAGTCCTCTTCTGCCATAATAATATTTTCATCTAAAACAAATTCCCAAGCCTGTTTTAAATTAATAACTTTCATAATATCAGTAGAAATCATTCCATTTACTTTGCCGTCTTCTATAATACTTTCAGTATCAGCATAAGTAGTAACTATGCCTTCTAACATCGCTTGATTATATATCAAATCAGTTAAATTACTTTTAGCATAATCTATATTAATATCAACATTTTTATTTTGTGAAATATCCATCATTCTAAAATTATTATTCATAAAAATCACCACTACATATTTCTATTCGTGTTTTTTAATTCTTTTACTATATCTCTAAATTCATCTCCTCTATCTTCACACTGCTTATATTGGTCCCATGATGCCGATGCTGGGCTAAGTAATACAGTATCACCACTTTCTACAATATCATTAATATAATTCATCGCATCACTTAACTTTTCGTGAATAGTTGTTTTAATACCAATGCTATCTCCATAATCTTTAACTCTCTTACGACACTCGCCAATACCAACTATTTCTTTAACAGGACTAATAAAATTATCTAAATCATGAAAATCTTGTCCTCTTTCAAGTCCACCAAGTATTAAAATTATATTTTTATTAAAAGCAGATAATGCTATTTGAGTACATTTAGTATTAGTCGCCTCTGTATCGTTATAGTAATCTACTCCCTTAACTTTATCTATAAACTCTAATCTATGCCTAACTCCTGTAAAGGTTTTTAAAACAGAGGTTATCGATTCATTATCAATACCAACTTCTTTAGCAATCATTATGGCTCCTAAAGCATTCTCAACATTATGATTACCTCTAAGTAAAAACTCATTACGATTAATAATAAATTCATCATAGTAATAAATTTTATCATTTAAAAGATATGCTCCATTTATTTCTCTTTTAGAAGAAAAATACTTAACATTACTTTTAATATCAATAGTTCCTTCCATTACATCATTGTTTTCTATATTTAATATTGCAATATCATCATCACGCTGATTTTTAAATAGTTTAAGTTTATCTTCTTTATAAGCTTCATAGCTACCAAAAAAATCTATATGGGCTTCCGACAAATTAGTCATTAAAGCAATATGAGGATTAAATTTATCTGTATTAGCAAGTTGTTGGCAAGATACTTCCATCACAATAATATCTCCATTCTCTAACTTGTCTAAGAAACTACACAAAGGATAACCAATATTACCTGCCAAATGTACTCTTTTACCACTTTTTTTTATCATCTCATAAGTAATAGTTGTAGTAGTAGTCTTACCATTAGTACCAGTAATACCAATTAAAGTAACATCATCTGGTAATAATCTATAAGCCATTTCTATCTCGTTAATAACAGGGATTCCTAGATTCAAAGCTTTAACTACATATTTATGATTATTTCTAATACCAGGATTTTTAATAACATAATCAAAACTTTCATCTAATAAATCATCAGGATGACTATCAAATATTAAAGAAATACCTAACTTTTCTAGTTCAATTACCTTATCCTTATCCTGATTATCACGACTTCCTCCATCGTTTAATATAATTTGATTATTATACTTACTCAAATACTTAGCAGCTTCATATCCACTACGTGCCATACCTAATATTAATATTTTTTTATTTTCAAACATAAAGCCATCTCCTTATTAACATTATACTAAATAATAGAAA
>CAZJKS010000126.1:0-2870 GCA_964546695.1 uncultured Muribaculaceae bacterium
CTTTCTTGCTTTTCTAACTTTTTCAAACATTTAGCCTTTCTCTTCCCAAACTCAACTGATTTCCTATTAAACTCTTCTAAACTAATAAGTTTCTTTTGAAATCTATCATTTAAAATTTCAATCGCTCTATCAATTCCTTCTAACTCAGTCTTAGGGTCAACTCTTTTAAATAACATAATTACTCTCCATTTCTATTTTTAAACTGAAGGATAATAGGAGTACCCTCAAGTTCAAAATTCTCTCTTAATTTATTTTCTAAATACCTTAGATAGGAAAAGTGTACTAAACCTTTACTATTAACTCTAAAAGTAAACTTAGGAGGCTTAATTCCTGTTTGGCTAACAAAATAAATCTTAAGCCTTTTTCCCTTATAACTAGGAGCAGGGTTTAGACTATAAGCATCTTCAATAACTTCATTTAAAACACTAGTCTTAATCTCTCGCTTGATATTTTCTTTAACTTTTAATACTTCAGGCATTAAAGTATGTATTCTCTTTTTAGTCAAAGCCGATAAGAAAACTACTGGAGCATAAGTTGCAAACTGGAATTCACTTCTAACTATTTTTTTAAACTCAGATATGTTAGCATTCTCTACAGCATCCCATTTATTAACAACAATAATTAATCCTTTACCACGTTCGATAGCATAACCTGCAATATGTTTATCATGTTCTTTAATACCATCAACAGCATCAATTACTAATAGACATATATCACACTTATCAATAGAATTCATTGATCTAAATAAACTATACTTCTCAACACTCTCATATACTTTACCCTTTTTTCTCATCCCAGCAGTATCAATTAAAACGTACTCTTCATCATGATATTTAAAAACAGTATTAATAGAATCTCTCGTCGTCCCAGCAACATCACTAACAACGACTCTTTCCTCATTTAAAATAGCATTAGTTAAAGAACTCTTCCCAACATTAGGCCTTCCAATAATGGCAATTTTTAATCGTGTATCTTCATTATTTTCTTCTTTAGTTTTAAAACTACTAGTTACTTCATCCATTAATTCAATATAACCCGTATTATGAATAGCACTTATAGGAATATAATTATCAAAACCAAGTTCATAAAAGTCATATATATTATCATAACTATCTTTATTATCTATTTTATTAATTGCAACTACTATTTTTTTATTACTACGTCTTAAAATATCTCTAACAACTAAATCATTACTAGTAATACCTTCTTTAGCATCTACAACAAAAATAACAATATCAGCTTCATTAATAGCAATTTCTGCCTGCATTTTAATCTCATCATTAAACTTTTGATTATCAAGGTCAATTCCACCCGTATCAACTAAATAAAAAGGTTTATTCATATAACTTACTTCTTCATAAAGTCTATCTCTTGTAACACCAGGAGTATCTTCTATAATAGCAATACGACTCCCAACAATTTTGTTAAATAAAGTACTTTTTCCAACATTAGGTCTTCCTACAATCGCTACAATTGGTAATTTCATAAACTAACACCTCTTTTTGCTAATTATTGTATCACAACTTTACATAAAATTAAATATCAGTTATACTATAACTAGTATATAAAGGAGTCCATATCATGCTAAAAAAGTTAAAAGAATTTAGAAAAAAATTTATAAATTACTACAAAGAAGAAGAAAATAAAAAAGTTGCTATTATATATGTAGTTTTAAGATTCTTAGTAATATTATGTTTAATAAGAGAACTATTTACAGGAAATTATCATAATGTATTTCTTTGTATATTAACCTTAATATTATTTATAATTCCCTTTTTCATTGAAGAAAGTTTTAAAGTATCAATTCCTAACGTTTTAGAAATAATAATATTACTCTTCATTTTTTCAGCAGAGATATTAGGCGAAATTCAAAACTTTTATAATATAATACCTAACTGGGACAATATGCTACATACAATAAATGGTTTTCTAGCTGCTGCTATAGGTTTTTCTCTAATAGATATTTTAAATAGAACTCATAAATTTCATATTGAACTAAGTCCTATATTTGTAGCCTTAGTATCATTTTGTTTTTCTATGACAGTAGGAGTAGTATGGGAGTTTTTTGAATTTACAGCTGATAATATTTTAAATACTGATATGCAAAAAGATACCGTTGTAAATAAAATATCTTCAGTTAATCTAGAAGATGGTAATGCCTTTACCCCTAAAGTAGTAAAAGGAATAGATAAAACTATTATCTATTATGATGATGAGATTATTACTATAGAAGGTGGATATTTAGATATTGGTCTTATTGATACAATGGAAGATTTAATTGTAAATTTTATTGGTGCCCTAACATTCTCTATTCTAGGTTATTTCTATATAAAACAACGTGATAAATATAAAGGAATAGAACACTTTATTCCTACAAATAAAAAGCTTAAGAACTAAATCTTAAACTTTTTTTACTTAAAGATATTTTTCTTAAGCTCTACAATATCAAAGATATCGCAATCTAAGTAATTACAAAGTCTTTCTAAAACATTAATATCTAGTCTAGTTAGGCTACCATCAATGTATCTAGTAATAACCTTATAATCAGTTTCTGTTTCTTGGCTTAATTTGTTTTTACTTATTTTCTTCTTATCAAGTAAATTACCAAGTTTAAAGTAAAAAGCACTTTTGCCAATTCTAACCTCAATACCATCCTTGTTCATTTTATCGCCTCAACTTAATTTTAACAACAGCTTGGCTATACGACTACTGGTTATATAACCAATAAGAGTATTTACTAATTAAACAAAAATATACATAATAATTGATATGACTAAAAAAATAGCAAAACAAGTATTATATGGTACTATAAATATAGAGGATATTACTAAAAAAGTTATAAGTAAAAATCTTTAGATAATTATAGAAAA
>CAZJKS010000127.1:0-2859 GCA_964546695.1 uncultured Muribaculaceae bacterium
TAAAAAGAAGTCGAAATTGACTCCTATTAATTAAGTTATTCCTTAATTATTCTCTTACTACAGTAATAAGTAATTAATAAATAACCTCCATAGATAAGTATTAAGAATATTGCCGTTAAGACTATCGCTATTAATAGACTTTCATTACCAAATGTTTCTAAAATATAATTACAAAACATTATACCAAAGATAGAATGGATAATAGCAACTACAAGTGGTGTTAAGAAAAATATAGATATTTGTCTAAATAAAGCTTTATTAATTAATTTTTCATCAGTACCTATTTTTCTTAACATCTTAAATCTTTCTTTATTCTCAGCTGCTTCACTTAACTCTTTTAAAGCAAGAATAGCAGCACTACTTATTAAGAAAATGATACCAAGATATAGACCTACAAAGGTTACTAGAGCCCCTAAACCTACACTAGCTTCATAAATAGCAAGTTTTGTATTAATAGATATTGTTGAACCAATAGAAGTTAATTCATCGCTTTTACTTAGTAATAACTCTTCTATTTCCGTTTTCTCATCATCACTAGAAGCTTTATAATTAGCATATAAGTATTCTTTTTCTACCGTTAAATTACTAACAGCATCATCTGGTAGTATAAATACTCCACCAGTAATATGACTATTAGATATTTCTAGAAAGCCATCTATACACTTAGTATATTTAGGATAATAAGTATTACCATCAATCGTAATAGTTGTATTCTCTTCTAAGGCTATATTTCTAATATTAACCATATAATCATAATCTGCTAATAATATATATTCATCATCATCCAATGTATAAGTATCAAGTCCAAGTACTTCAGCAGCTTTATTATAATCACTTATAGTAATTATCTCTTCCATAGTATCATAACTCAAATGAGGATATTGTTTATAGATCTTATCATAAAATTCACCTAAACTATCTTTAAAAGTAAAATCAGCTGTTGTATAAATATTAATATTTACAATATCTTTATAATAATCATTTATATTAAAGCCAACAGTACTTAAATCATCTTCTATACTTTGATAAGAGTTATTTACTTCATCATCACTATAGCCATATTCTAGAGCAAATTCTCTTGATATATTCTTAGTCTTAGCAAGTTCTATATCAACAGGAGCTAATTCTTGTAAGTTAGAAGTCATAGCATTTTTCATAGACATACAACTTGAAAAAACACAGATTGTTACAAAGAGCATTAATGAGATAACAGTCATTGAGAAAACTGTTGTATTAATCTTACTACTAAATTGTTTTATTGTAAAACTATTTAGTCCTTTATAATAAAGACCCTTAAAATGTTGTAATACTCTTAAGATAAGTCCTGATAGTGATATGAATAATAAAAATGTTCCTAAAGCTCCAAAACCTATTACTAAATACATTTGCCATGTTTCTCTTAGGTTTTCTACACCAATGGTTACATTATAATAAGAATATCCTAATATAGAAATTGCTACTATAAAGATAACTATACATAGATAAGGATTCTTTAATTTAACTCTTTCTATTTTTTTATTAGAGTTTATTAAGTCTATTAACTTACATCTTGATACATTTATAGTATTAAAAATCATAACTAGTAAGTACATTATACAAAAATAAATAATAGTTTTAATAATAGCATTAGTACTTATAACAAAGGTAAATTCTGTAAGATCAGCTTCAAACATATTAGCGACAATAACACTCATAAGTTGCGATAAAGCACCACCTAAAAGTAAGCCTACTAGAAGAGATAATAAACCTATTATAAATGTTTCTATTACTAGTATTTTAGATATTTTCCCTTTACTCATACCAAGAGTCATATAAATTCCAAATTCTTTATTTCTTCGTTTCATTAAAAATCTTGAAGCATAGATTATAAGAAAACCTAAAATAAAAGAGACAAAGACAGATACGCCATTTAACATATCTAACATAAAATCTATAATCTCATAAGTACTCTCCGATACTTTCATCATGGCAGTTTGACTATCTATAGCATTAAAAACATAGAAAATAGCAACTCCAAGGACAAGAGTAAAAAAGTAAATTGCATAATCACTAATACTTTTCTTAATATTTTTTATAGCCAGTTTATAAAGCATCATTCAAATCCCCTCCTAAAAGGGTAACTACATCAATAATCTCATCAAAAAACTCTTTTCGACTCTTTTCTCCCTTTATAATTTCATTAAAGATCTTACCATCTTTAATAAATATTACTCTTTTAGCATAACTTGCTGTAAAAGCATCATGAGTAACCATTAAAATAGTTGCCTTTAACTCATCATTTAAGTAGTTAAAACTATCAAGTAACATCTTACTAGACTTAGAATCCAAAGCTCCTGTTGGTTCATCAGCAAGAATTAATTTTGGTTCTGTAATAATCGCTCTAGCACTAGCAACACGTTGTTTTTCACCACCACTCATTTGATAAGGATATTTATTTAGAATATGAGTAATTCCTAATTTTTTAGCAGTATCTTTAATAAGACTCTCTATTTCTTTATAACTTTTATCTTGTATAGAAAGAGATAAAGCTATATTTTCATATGCAGTTAAGGTATCTAAAAGATTAAAGTCTTGAAAGATAAAACCTAACTCTTCCCTTCTAAATTTGTTTAAGTCATTTCCTTTTAGTTTAGTAATATCACGCGTCTCCATATAAATATGACCAGATGTTACTCTATCAATAGTTGAAATACAATTAAGCAAAGTAGTTTTGCCACTACCAGATGAACCCATAATAACAACAAATTCTCCTTTACTTACTTCAAAAGAAATATTGTTAATCGCTTTAGTTAGACCACTTTTCGATCCATAATATTTAACAATATTATCAATCTTTAATAAATTTGACATAATTTCTCC
>CAZJKS010000128.1:0-2749 GCA_964546695.1 uncultured Muribaculaceae bacterium
CAAACAGAAGTTTAATTTTGCATTTAATCTATATTTATGATAAAATTTAACCATTAGAGGTTTTATACAAATAACTTTTATTCTTTAATTTAGAAAAAGATGATATTTTAATGCTAAGGAGGTAATAGTATGTTTAAAGTTATTGAGTTACTTAATAAGCATAATATAAAATATAATTTGATAGAACATGAAGAAGTTTATACTATTGAAGATATGAAAAAACTTAAGTTACTAGATAAAGGATATGTTTGTAAAAATTTATTTTTAAGAAATGCTAATGGTAAAGAACATTATCTAGTTGTTTGTTCTAGTGAGAAGAATGTTGACTTAAAAGACCTTGCTGTAAAAATAGGCAGTACGAGACTAAGCTTTGGAAGTGATGAGAGACTTAAAAAGTATCTTGGTCTAAAACAAGGATATGTCTCTCCCTTCGGGGTAATCAATAATGATGATGAGAGTGTTATTTTCATCTTTGATAAAGATTTGAAAAATAAGAAAAATGTAGGATTTCATCCTAATACTAATAAAGCTACTGTTTTTTTAGATTTTAATGATGTTGCTAATATTATTTGGGAACACAGAAATGAAATAGTATATATAAATATATAAAGAAGGAGATAATTTATGAATAATAAAAATAAAAAATTGGTACAAAAGATAACTTCAAGAGAGGTTGATTTTGCACAGTGGTATACTGATGTTGTAAGAGAAGCTAAATTATGTGATTACTCTAGTATTAAAGGTTTTTTAATCTATCAACCAAATGGATATGCTATTTGGGAAAATATAAAAAATAATCTTGATAAAAGATTTAAAGAGACAGGGGTAACGAATGTATATTTGCCAGTTTTAATACCTGAGAGTTTATTGCAAAAAGAGAAAGATCATGTTGAAGGATTTGCACCTGAAGTTGCATGGGTAACTAAAGGTGGAAGTGAAAAATTAGAAGAGCGACTTTGTGTAAGACCAACATCAGAAGTATTATTCTGTGATTTATGGCATAAAGATGTTAAGTCCTATCGTGATTTACCTAAATTATATAATCAGTGGAACTCTGTTTTAAGATGGGAAAAAACTACAAGACCTTTCCTTAGAAGTAGAGAGTTTTTATGGCAAGAGGGTCATACCATTCATGCTACTCGTGAAGAAGCAATGGATAGAACTAAGTTAATGTTAAAAATATATTATGATTTTGTTACTGAAGAGTTGGCAATACCTTTAATTAAAGGTAGAAAAACAGAAAGTGAGAAGTTTGCAGGAGCTGAAGAGACATATACAATAGAAGCAATGATGCATGATGGTAGAGCTCTACAATCTGGTACTAGTCACTTTTTTGGAACTGGTTTTGCTGAAGCTTTTGATATTAGATTTTTAAATAAAAATAATGAACTAGAAGTTGTTAATCAAACATCTTGGGGATTATCTACAAGAATAATTGGGGCTATTATAATGGTACATGGTGATGATAGTGGTCTAGTTCTACCTCCAAGAATTGCCCCTACTCAAGTTAGAATTATTCCAATTAATGATACTAAAGAAGGAGTTTTAGATAAAGCTAATAGTTTGTTAGAAGAGCTAAAGAAAAATGATATTAGAACCGATATAGATTTGTCTGATAAAACACCAGGATATAAATTTAGTGAAGCTGAAATATTAGGTATACCGCTTCGTATTGAAGTTGGGCCAAAAGACTTAGAAAAAGGTGTTGTTACTATAGTAAGACGTGATAATAGAGAAAAATATGAAGTTAAGTTTAATGAAGTAGTAACTAAAACTAAAGATGCTATGGAAGCAATGCAAAAAGATATGTATAATAAAGCTAAAGAATTCTTAGATAGTCATATTGATTCTGCTACTACCCTAGATGAAATGAAAGAAAAGCTTGAGGCTAGAAAAGGTTTTATAAAAGCTATGTGGTGTGGTAGTGTTGAGTGTGAAGATAAAGTTAAAGAAGTAACTGGAGCTGGTTCTAGATGTATTCCATTTGACCATGAACATATAAGTGATAAATGTATATGTTGTGGTAAAGAAGCTAAAGATATGGTTATTTGGGGTAAATCTTATTAGCAAAATAAAAATAGAAGGTACAGTTTTACAGTTTGTACTTTCTTTTTTATTTAAAATGATAATTTTATATCATATATTAATTTTAGAGTTCAATTCTTTATATATCTCTGTCTTGCCAATCAATTTTTCACTCATTGAAAGAAATAATTTATATTTTGCTAATAACACATTATATTTTTCTTTATTTTTAACAAACATCATATAATCAAAATTATCAATTAAATCTGCACATTTTATAATGAGTGCTTCTATTCCATAATTTATACAGTTTTTAAACATTACTTTAGCTTGTTCTAGTTCATCTTTAATATTAGAATCAAAACTAACTACATTAACTATATTAGCAATGGAGTCTCCAAATTTTTCTTTAATTTCTTCTTTTGTAACACTTGTATCTTCAAGTAAATCATGAAGCGCTCCTGCTATTACTACCTCTTCACTATAACCATATTGATAAAGCTTATATGCTACTTTAAAACTATGAAATAGTACAGGTTTTGGATTATGCCCTGTTTCTCTTAAACTATAAGCAACATAATGCAAAGCCATATCAAGTTTCTTGCCTAATTCCATTTTTTCTCTATTCATTTTGTTTCACACCTTTTCTTTATAATTTATCTATAAGTAATAAAGATAATAGTTTTATCTTATAATTAAAGATTCAAAAAATCTTTCTTGAAAT
>CAZJKS010000129.1:0-2706 GCA_964546695.1 uncultured Muribaculaceae bacterium
AACTTCTATAAATATATAGAATTTTTTTATATTATTTGCTAAAATAATTATAAGAATAGGAGAGATTAAGTTGAAAGATGCTTATACCAAAAATGCTGATGAAGTAATTGATATATTAAATAGTGATAAAAATGGTTTAAAAGATATAGAAGTAACTAAAAGATTATCTTTATATGGTTATAATGAACTTGACCAGGCTAAGATGAAGAGTATATTTGAAATGATTATTGATGAGCTTAAAGATAAGATGATTATAATACTTTTATTAGCAGCTATTCTTTCTTTTTTCTTAGGGGAAGTGGCTGAAGGAGTAGTTATTCTTATAATTGTTTTTATTAATACATTAATTAGTATTATAGAAGAGAAAAAAGCTCTTGGTGCTGTTGAAGCTTTAAGAGATATGAATGCTCATCATACTACTGTAATTAGAAATGGGAAAAAGAGGCATATATTAACTAAAGATTTAGTGGTAGGGGATATTGTTTATTTAGAAGATGGTAATATTGTTCCTGCTGATATAAGATTAATTAATGAAAATGGTCTTAAAGTTGATGAGTCTTCTCTAACGGGTGAAAGTGTTCCTATAGAAAAGAATGCTACAGTTGTTCTTAGTAAAGATACGCCTTTAGGGGATAGAGTTAATATGGTCTATTCATCTACTATTGTCTCTTATGGGACTGCCTTAGGAATAGTAACTGCAACTGCTAATGATACAGAATTAGGTTCTATTGCTAAGATGTTAGAAGATACTGATAATTTAGATACACCTTTAAAAAGAAAACTTAATAAGGTTGGTGAGACATTAAGTATATTAGGTATTTTAATTGCTCTTCTTATTTTTATTATTGGTTTACTTTATGGAAAAGATTTAATTTCCTTGTTGATGATATCTATTTCTCTTGCTATATCTGTAATTCCTGAAGGACTTCCTGCTACTGCTACTGTTGTTATGGCTTTAGGGGTATCTCGTATGGCTAAAAAGAATGCTTTAGTAAAAAAACTCCCTGCTGTTGAAGCTTTAGGGAATGCTACAGTTATTTGTTCTGATAAGACAGGAACACTTACTTTAAATAAAATGACAGTTGTTACTAGTGCTTTATATAGTGATATTATTAATAACAATAAAAATAATAATTTTGATGATAATCTTATTTATTGTTCCGTTCTTTGTAATAATGCATATATCGATAATGATAAAATTATGGGTGATCCTACAGAAGGATGTTTACTTAGTTATGCAAAAGATAATGGATATAATCTTAAAGATATAAAAAATACTAAAGTTTTGTTTGAAAGCTCTTTTGATTCAATTAGAAAAAGAATGAGCATCATAGTTAAAAATGAAAAAGATTATACGGTTTATTGTAAGGGAGCACCTGAAGAATTAATAGATGTATGTAGTTATGGACTTATTGAAGGAAAAAAGGAAAAACTTACTTTAGATTCTAAAAAAATAATTGAGAAATATTGTGAAGAAATGTCTAGTAAGGGGTTAAGACTATTAGGTTTTGCTTGTAAAAGAACAAAAAAATTATCTAAGAAAAAAGATGATATGGAAGATGAGTTAGTTTTTCTTGGGGTTATGGGAATTATTGATCCACCAAGAGAAGAAGTAAAACATGCTATTAATACTTGTCATGATGCAGGTATTAAAGTAATTATGATTACAGGAGATCATAAATTAACTGCAACATCTATTGCTAAAGAACTTGGTATTTATAAAAGAGGAGATTTAGTTATAGATGGAGAAGAGTTAAGTAAAATGAGTGATTTAAAGCTTCGTAATACTATTGAAAAAGTATCTGTCTTTGCTAGGGTTACACCAGAGGATAAGCTTAGAATTGTTGATGCTTTTAAAAAGAATAAAGAAATAGTTGCTATGACTGGAGATGGAGTTAATGATGCTCCTGCCTTAAAGAAAGCTGATATTGGGGTAGCGATGGGAATTACTGGTACTGATGTTGCAAAAGATGCTGCTGCTATGATATTACTTGATGATAATTTTACTACTATTGAAGAGGCAGTTAAAGAAGGAAGAAGAGTATATCGTAATATTCAAAAAGTAATACAATATTTATTAGCAGGTAACATTGCTGAAGTTTTGACTATCTTTCTTACAATGTTATTTAATTTACCTAATCCATTACTTGCAGTTCATATTCTTTTCATTAATCTTGTAACAGATACACTACCATCTCTTGCTCTTGGAGTAGATCCTGCTAGTCCTAATATAATGAGGCATAAACCTACTAAGGTGGGTAGTTTATTTGAAAAGGGATTAGTATATAGAATAATTATATATGGAGGATATCTTACTATTATAACTATACTTGCATATTTAATTGGTTATCAAGATAACTATACAGTAGCGATGACTATGGCTTTTACTGTTTTATGTTTATCGCAAATATTTCATGCTTTAAATCAAAGTTCTAGTATAACATCTATATTTAATAGAGATTATCCAAGAAATAAAATGTTATACTTATCTATGTTAGGCTCAATTTCCTTTCTTGTAATAGTTTTATTTATAGCACCTGTAAGAGAATTTTTCTCCTTAAGTTTATTAAATATAAACGAATGGATTATAGTACTTTTATTATCACTTTCACCAATACTTATAGTAGAGATAATTAAATATTTTAAAAGAAAGTTAGGATTTGATAGTTAGTATAAAACATTTTTATACATCATGAAGCATAAAGA
>CAZJKS010000130.1:0-2697 GCA_964546695.1 uncultured Muribaculaceae bacterium
TATTTATAAGGACTTCGCAAAGAGGTTTACTAAATCGGTATCAATCAGTTGATACCAATTTTATTAACCCCACCTTTTTTATTTTCATTCATTTGAACCACTTCCTATTTCTTGCTTTGTTTCTAATTCCTTCTTTTCCTTACTTTCTAACCATTTTCTTTCCCATTCAAGTTCTTTTAAACTTTTTTTAGGCGTCGGCATATCCTCTGGCATCATTCCACCGATATCAGCAATTGCTTTTCTTACCTTTTTACCGACTTCATAATGTACGTTTTTTGCATTGTTTTCACTTTTAACATTATCTCTTAAAAGTTTTTGTTTTGTTTGATTGATTCTAAACAAATTTGCTACTAACTCATCCTCATTCATATTATCTAGAATATCTTCTCTATAACGTAATTTTTTCCTCTTAAAAATATCATCAGCAGTTTCACCATTATATAATCCTCTATATCCTGCATTATGAAACTCGGCCATATTTTTGACTCCTGCAGATGAGGCTACTTTTTGTAATGTATAATTTCCTCGTCTGGTTAACTTTCTTTGATAAAATCTTTTCTCATCATCTGATAAAGAATCATATTCTTGTTCAGTTATTTCTTGTTTTCTTGTTTGAACAGCAAAATAAGTTTGACCTAAAGCAACCACTTCCTTACTTGGGTCAGCATTTTGAACTATCAAATAACAGGCATATCTAGAAAGTTTATAGTCAAGAATTTTTCTTTTTGCAGTTTTACCTATTTCTATCATTTTGTTGAAATCAACAAAATGATCAAACTCATTAAATTTACTATTTTTGCAAGATGTAATAGCTTTATTTATTACTACTTTGAAATTTCTCCATTCTTTATATTCCAAAACTTTTTGCAAATCACGAGCAAACCAGTACTCGCCTCCATACTCATCAATATGTTTTATATTTTCAAAAGTTTTACTAGTGTATTTATTAACAATTTCTTCCATTCTACCCTCCTTTTTAAAATATAATATTAGGTGTTTACCTTGCGATATCAACTAAAAACCACCTATTTTAGTCATTTTGTACTATTTTCTAATCATTTATTTAAATAACTTGCAATAACTCAATACGCACACTCCCCTTATTTATAAAGATTTGTGTAAGGAGTTAAATAAATCGGTATCAACCAATTTATATTGGTATTTGTTGGTGGTTTTTCGTTATTCATTAAATTGCTCCCTTGTTTTAAATCTATTTTATTATATCATAATTTACAAACAAAAGAAAAAATAGAAAAAATTTACTCTATAAATTCTAATTTGTAAGTTTTCTAAAATATATTTGCTAAGTTTGTATTTGTTTTAAAATTAACTTTTACTTCATTAATCTCAACACTTACATATTCTCCTGATTTATAAATTATTATCGTTCCTACTTCATTTAGCTCATCATTATTTTTTTGAAATAATTTCTTTGTGGGTGTTTTGTATACTTTTATTAAATATTTTTCTACATCTTTACTATCAGGACTCCCTAAAACCCATTTAGCAACATCTAATTTTTTTATGAAATCATCTATTTCTTCTTGACTTTCATATTTAACTATGAGTTCATTAGTAAAAAAAATCATATACTTCTATCAATTGTGCATTATTTACAATGTCACCAACTTCATTATCTTCATGATTAACATTTAATAAAATTATTACACCAATTAAAATGATAATGATGGCAGTTATAATAAATTTCTTCACATTAACACTCCTCACTATTTATAACATAAAACATAACTTTCTTAGCTCTAAAAATATATATAATTAGAAAAGTTCCAATTCCTGCTATAATCATACTAATTTCAAATAAAATATTTTCAAATTCAGCATTTCCAAATGATAATAACAGGATGAAGAAAAGACCAAAACATATTAAAAAAGTTCCTAATGCTCCAAAAAACAATTCAATTTCTTTTTTTCTTTATAAGATGATATAAACTCGTTTTTAATCGTTTTATCGATAAATAGTTTTTGCTTATAAATTTCTTTATATGGATTATCTACAAATTTTATAGATATTAATAAACATATAGAGATTATAAATAAAAACATAAACATTAAGATACCTAAATCATTATATTTTGAATACTCTAAAAACGTAAATGCTGTACTACCATAAAGATACCAAAAGCTAATGCAACTTTTAATGTTTTTTTATTTTCATAAAATAAAAATTCTTCTATTTTTTCCCTATTAACATATAGTCCATCTTTTATTCCATTCTCTTCTGTTTCTGATATTGGAGTATTATTATTTTCTACCAATAAATAATCAATAGTTACATTAAAGATTTAAGCTAACTTAATAATTTTTTCAGTTTCTGGATAACCACAATTAGTTTCTCATTTACTAATCGATTGCCTTGATACTTTTAACCTATTTGCTAAATCGTCCTAAGATAAACTATTTTCTTTTCTTAATTTATATATTTTCTCACAAAAAGTTATTTCGTCCTCCTTTCAAAATAATAAGCTATTTTAAGCCACCAATTTCAAGTTACACATTAGCAAATTAAAATAGCAACTTCTATTTTTTATATGACTTTTTCATTACCAAGTAATAAATTACTACTTATCCGACTTTTCGAATAACAAATATATCTTGATAACTTCATCAATTCATCTTATATCTTCAAAAGTTTTATTAATAGTTTTTTATTCTATCTTTATTTTTAAAATACAACAT
>CAZJKS010000131.1:0-2650 GCA_964546695.1 uncultured Muribaculaceae bacterium
CTCTTCCTATAAAACATACTCCTACTACTAATACTATAAAACTTACTATACTTACTTCTTTTAAATGTTTCTTTATAAATTTCTTTACTTTTTCTACTTTATGTATTATTTTCTTCATATCTTTATCAACTCCATCTTTAGTATCTCCATAATATTATTATTAATACAAATTCTTATCTTATAGACATTATAGCACATTTTCGGTCTATTTCCCCAAGAAATTTTACCTTCGTGTAAAAAAATGGAAAAATTATATTGGTGAAGAGAGAGATGATTATTAAAAACTTAAGATACTCTAGGGAGAATTTGGGCTTAAAACAAAAGGACTTAACAACACTTTTTAATGTAACTTACTCAACTATTTCTGGTTGGGAAACTGGTAAGGATACTATTCCTTTAAGACAATTAATTAAATATGCTAATAAATATAATTTTAGTCTTGACTATTTATTTGGTCTTACTAATATTAATAAAGCTTATTTACCTTTAGAAATAAATTTAGATAAAATTTCTGATAATCTTACTATGATTAGAAAACAAAATAAAAAGACTCAAGCGCAAATTGCTAGGGTCTTAAATACTAGTCCAGCTGGTTATGCTCATTATGAGAATTCTAGATATTTGATACCAACTAACTTTATTTATAATCTTGCTATATTTTATAAAGATTTTTCTATAGATAAGGTTTTAGGAAGAGAAGAAGTAAAAGAAAAAGTACTTAATTAATCTATTGGCTTGCTATACTAATAGCAGTTTGTAACATTGCCTCATTATCTTCTACTACATCAGTAGGTTCTACTCCTACATCATTAATCCAATTACCATTTGGTGTTAACCATTTTTGGACAGTATATTTAATAGTATCACCACTATTTAAATCACTTGTAGACTGTACAGTACCTTTACCATAGGAATTAACTCCTACTACTTTAGAACCATAACTTTCTTTAAAGGCACTAGCTAGTATTTCTGATGCACTAGCACTTTCTTCATTAATAATTACAGTAACTTCATAATCTCTAGTAACTGTTTTTTTTGTGCCATAAACTTTTTCTACTTCATCTTTAGTCTGTAGTTGATATAAGACTTGTTTTTTTGTTAAAAATAAACATAAAATATCTTCAACTTCTGATAAATAACCTCCTGGATTATCTCTTACATCTATAACTAATCCTTCTATATTGTTCTTTTCTAATTTCTTTAAAGCTTTATTAAATTGTTTATAAGAATTACTATTAAACATATCTATTTTAATATAACCAATATTCTTACCATTACTTTCATATATCTCGCTTTCTACAACTTGTATTTCTATAGTATCTTTACTTAGATTAAAAGTTAATTCTTCATTATCTCTTAAAATAGTTAAAGTAATAGTATCACTACTACTATCTGATATTAGAGAAACAGCATCTGATAGGCTATAACCTATAATACTAGTATCATCTATTTTAGTTATAATATCGTCTTCTTTAATACCTGCTTCACTAGCAGGAGTATTATCAATAACTGCACTTACAACAATATTATCATCAGTTTGCATTACTTCTATACCTATACCTTCATATGTACCACTTAACTCTTCATTAAATTCATCACTTTCATCTCCACTAAAGTAAGTAGCATATGGATCATCTAAGTATTCTATCATTCCTTGAATACCAGCATCTGCTAATTCTTCTTTATCAACATCATCATAATAATTATTAACAATATTATTATAAGTTTTAATTAATTCTTCTAAAGACTCATCACTAGAACTATCATTATCTAAAACTACGAAATTAACAATATTACCTAATAGAAATCCAAACATAATAGCGATTAACATAATAATAATAACTTCAGAAAAATTAAAACCACTTCTTCTTTCAATGATTATCTCTCTTACATTATCATCTGTTTCTTCTTCTATTATTTCTTCTTTAGGATTATCTTTTTTTCTTTTAAACATTAGTATCACCCCACTGTCTTAATTCTATCACAAAAGATTTAACAACTAAAGAAAAATAGACTAAATAAGTCTATCTTTACACTAACTATTTAAAAAATTTGTAATTTCTGTAATATCAGTAATAACTTCTGTTACTTCATTATCTTCAAATTTAAGGAGTGTTGTATCTTTAACTTTTAAGCTACTAGCATCATCTGTAACTATATCTTCATCAGTTATATAACTTTTATTCATTCCATTAGATAAGTCTACACTATATAGTTTTATATCAGTACTATTTAATTGATAATAACTAACCAAAGAAGGAATAGAAGAGTAATCATCAGTGCTATCATAATATATTACATAATACTCATCTTCACTTCTATTAAATGATTCTCCTGCTAATATCTCATCGTACTGAATAGTATTTTCAGTAATCTTATCTTCTTCACTATCACTATTTAGAATGAAAGTAGTTAAAAAATACATAGCTACTAATAAAATAGCAGCGACTACTATAATTATTATAGTTTGTTTAACTTCACTAGGCAATTCCTTTTTACTATTTAAATATTCTTTCTTCATATTAAACACAAACCTTTCGTTTCATGTTTAATAATACCACAAACAAAAGAAAAAATAAACACTTTCGTGCTTATTTTATGGCAATCGCATAAAAAATAATATGTAAAAAATGGTACAATATATTTTTTA
>CAZJKS010000132.1:0-2598 GCA_964546695.1 uncultured Muribaculaceae bacterium
GTAAATTGTAAGTAGTTTATTTATAGTAAGTCAATATTACCATTTCTTTTTATTAAGAATTTTAACTGGTTCATTACAACTTAAACCATGAGTGGAACTTATATCAGGTATTAAAGAATATATATCATCTTTATTAAAGATACCCCTTTGACATATCTTTTCAAGTTCATCAACTATATAAGAGCCATCTTCTAAGGCCTTGAAATATAAGTCTAAAAAAGAATCTTTTGATACTATATTTGCATTTGTTGGGTTTAACCATTCTTCATGATTAAGATTTAAGTATGGGAGTACTTCTTTATAATCTCTATGGTAAGAAAAAGCTTTAGAACACTTTACAAATGGTCCTAATACTTTATCGAAAAGTTGGGTTTTTAAACCCCACCCATCATATTTCATTAATCTCATATATAATGCTAACTGACTAAAGGCTTTCTTAAAGACTTCTCCTCCACTTGCTATTTCATATGTTTCATCTAGGCTATCATCAATAGTTTTAATAAGTTCATTACTAATTAATTCTTCATCTATTTTAAAGTCTTTATAAACTCTATAACTCTTAGCATCGACCTTTTCAAAGGTTTCCATCATATAAATATCAAGCAAGTTTTCTACTACCCCATGATTCCATATTTTAGTCTCAGGATCTCTTGTATGATCACCTGAATAATAGATAATTAATGGATGAGTATAAGCATCAAGTAAATGATGCATTATATAACCCGGTCCTATAAAAAGTCTTATATCTTCTAAGTCTAAAGCACCAGATTCTTTAGCAGTCTTTAAATAACTATAGACATATTCTTGAAATTTATGTTCTTGTAAATTAATAGATAAATCTATATTAGCATCCCTAACTTTACTATTATAGAAATCATAATAGATTAAAAAATCATGTCCTTGTGCAAATATATTGTATTTATCATAGTTAGGAAAAGAATCTAGTGTTCTTTTATTTAATTTCTTCTTTAAATCTTTATAAAATATATCATGTGTTTTTGGTCCTGGCATAGTTTACACGCCCCTTTTATGAAGGATATATTGTTCATCTTCTATTAGGCTATTTCCTTCATCAGCAATACTTTCATATCTTTGCTCATTATAGTACGGATATTCTACTACTGGTCCTTCATATATAATATTATCTTCTAAGACTTTATAGAAAAGAAATGGTGCTATATCTTTGGGCTTTTTATTTTTATAATCACTAAATATATTTACACCAGCTTCTTCTAATACTGTTGCAACCCATTCTGAACAGAAAAATTTATTTTCAAAAGAAAGTCCCCTAGTAATTATTAGCATAGAAATTATTCCTAAAAAATTATATTGATATTCATCTTTATGTTCCCAGTAATAATCCATTTGCTCGGATATACTATCATACTGGGCTTTAGTAACTGGTAATTCCATTACAGCAATTCTACTTTTATCTTTATTAAGACCAAAAATACCTTCTCTAATATCTTCTTTAATAAAACCACAATTAAAAGGATTATTTATTTCACGTCTTGCAAGAGACATCATGTTACCTAATTTTATATCTCTTGATAATGATGTGTGGGAATAAGTATCTCCATCCCATCTATTCCAAAATTTTAAAGCTGCTCTTCCTTTTATAATTCTACCTGGTACAGTATTTGTAAAACTATCAACTATGTATATTTTATTGTTATCCATAATGTATCCCTTCTATTCTTATTTATCTTTCTTATTTATCTTTACTTTCTCACCAGTTCTTGTATTGTAAATGTCTCCTCCAATATAAGTAATATTTTTAGCATAATCTATAATACTATTATCTTCACTATAAATGTTTCCTGTTACTGTAGTAATATTTGTTAATGTTTCGGCATTTTTTCCTTTCATGGTATAAACATCACCTATTACTATTTTTAAAGATTCTAATTTAGAAAAATCATCTAATTTCTCTAAATGAAGATTACCCCAAACTATTTCTAAGTTTTTAATTACTTTCTTTGAAGTTGTAATATCATATTGCAAATCATCAACATAAGCTTTATATTCACCATTAGAACTAATAAAAGTTGCTAAATCACCTGTAATTTCTTGTTTGGGTATAGAAAATTCTTTGCTTAAAATTGCTTTCTTCCTTTTTATTTCTAAAAAATCACTATATATAGCTTTTATACTATAATAATATAAAGCAGGTATTTCAATAACTCTTGCTAACCCTTCTTTATCACTATTAAATAATTCTCCTGCTTTTTCTATTGCCTTTTCTGTTCTTTCATTATTATATTTTCTTGAAAGTACAACAGCACTAGGCCATTTATAATTAATTAGATTATACATATTAATTCCCCCTAATAATTATTTTTTAACAATCTCATCATATGTATAAGACTTAATTTCATTATTAATTTGAATTTGATATATATTGCCTATTCTTGTTACAACTATACCATTTTCTTTTGTTTCTTTGATAATTACTTTACTACCAATTTCTATTTCATCATCATTTTCATCAAAACTAGTATTTTTTACAACTAAACCCATACATATCATCCCTTTCTTGACACATATTATACTCCATTCTAAGAATTTGTCAAACAGAAGTTTAATTTTGCATTTAAT
>CAZJKS010000133.1:0-2584 GCA_964546695.1 uncultured Muribaculaceae bacterium
GATAAAATCAATCCTAATTTTAGAGGTAGTCATAATATATATAATTTTAAAATAGATAATGATATTTATTATTTTAAAGAAGTTCCAAAAAGAGAATTAGTAATGGAACTAATCTCTAAGACCACTGCTTTTCTTCTAGGAATACCTTATCTTAAACAATCTATCGCTATTTTAAATGATAAATATGGTCTACTTAGCCAAAGTTATCTAAAAGATGATGATAAAAGTTATAACTTACACAGTTTAATGCAAAACTACTTTTATGAAAACAATGATGATGAACTATTAGACTATAGAAAACTAGCTAGTTTAAATAATTTAGAAGATATTTGGTTTGCACTAGAAGATAGATATGAAGATAAAAATATAGTTAAAAATATAATGACTGGTATTACTAATATATTTATGTTCGACTTATTATTAGGAGAAACTGATAGAACTTTAAGAAATATAGAAATAATAGAAAATAACAACATGGTAAGACTCGCTCCCTTATATGACACATCAAGTATCCTAAGTGATAAAAATACTGCTTTAGGTGTAGATGAAGATGATTATTTAAAAAGTGATTTAGAGAAATTAGATAAGTTTATAGAAAATTCTGATTTATCTTATAAAGAAAAGTTTTATAGTTATCTTGATACACTAGATTCTATTGGTATAGAAAAAATTATAGAAGAAACGGAAAAAGAAAATGATATTGTTATAGATAATAATCTAAAAGACGAAATAGTTACTAAATTTAACATAAGAATAAATATGTTTAAAGAACATAAGAAAAGAGCTAGTATTTCAAAATAACTAACTCTTTAATTTTTATAAAACTCTACTCTATTTTTAAATTCATCTATACCTATAATTTTTAATAGTTGATATAAATTAGGAGTCTTAACTCTACCTGTAAGCAAGTGTCTAATCATCTCACATACATCTCCTATATGACCTTTGTATAGAGTAGAATCTTCTTTATACATCTTAACACTAGGAGCATAACCATACTCTTCTGCAAGTACTTTTATTTGATTATACCATTCATCTTCGCTATCAAAATCTTCGTATATTTCTATATATTTATTAATAACATCAAAGTCAATATTATTATCTATATCCTTATAGGTCTCATTTCTATCTTTATAAAATAAATCATTGAAAATATAGGCACTTTCTATCTTTATATCTTTATAAGTTGCAATATCTTTACGAGGTCTTTTACTGTTGCGTTCTATATTTAGGAATGCAATTAACTTATCTTTATCTTTTATCATTAAATCATAAAACTCTTCATCATACTTTTTATAATACTCTAATGCATCATTATAAATAGTGTCAGCTTTAATTCTTGAAAAGTAAGTTCTACAAATATTATTTAACTTCTCCATATCAAAAAGAGTTCCACCTGTAGGCATCTTTTTAAATGAGAATTTAAAGTCTTCTATAGATTTATCTTTATTTTGTAAATACCACTCTTCAAAATTAGTATTAGCAAGTGTTGCAAGATAAAGTCTAACTCCATCTTTAGGTATACCTGCTTCTTCATAATAACTAACTGCAAACTCAGGATCTTTTCTTTTACTAAACTTACGAATTTTACCATCTTCTTTTTTTGTTAGAGGTGCAATATGAGCATACTTACAAGGTTTAAAGCCTAAGACTTGATTAAGTTGTAGATGTTTAGAAAAACTAGGTACCCACTCATCTCCTCTTAAAACATGAGTTGTATGCATTAAATGGTCATCTATAACATGAGCGAAGTGATATGTTGGAATACCATCTTTTTTAAGTATTACTTCATCAATATCATTTTCTGGTAAACTAATATCACCTTTAATTAAATCATGTAAGACTACTTCATTATGAGAATCACCTAGTGATTTTAGGCGAATAACATAACTATCACCATTAGCAAGATGTTCTTTTACTTCTTCAAGAGATAAATCTCTATCAACAGCATAACTTCCATAAATACCAATTTTTTCTTTTCTTAACTCTTGTCCACTTCTTATATCAGCGATTTCTTCTTCACTCATAAAACAAGGATAAGCCTTACCTTCACTAACTAACTTTTTAGCATAAGCCCTATAAATCTCTACCCTTTCACTTTGAATATAAGGCCCATAAGCACCACCTTTATCAGGTCCTTCATCATAGATGATATCAAAAGCTTTAAGTCCATCAAAAATAGCATCTATTGCCCCTTCTTTTTCTCTTTTACTATCAGTATCTTCCACTCTTAAATAAAAAATACCACCAGTTTGTTTAGCAAGCATTGAACTAATGAAGGCTCCATATAAATTACCTACATGCATAAAACCTGTAGGAGAAGGTCCAAATCTTGTAACATAAGTTCCTTCTTTTAAATCCCTAGGAGGATACTTTGCTTCTATCTCATCTACAGTAATCTTGATATTAGGAAATAATAAATCTGCAAGTTCTTTATTCATCTAAATCACTCCATCTATTAAAAAAATAATTATCTAATTTGGTTGCCCCAGTTAGATTCGAACTAACGCGTAATGCGGTCAGAGCGCACTGCCTTACCACTTGGCTATGGGGCAATAAATAACAATTAAATTCTATCACAAAA
>CAZJKS010000134.1:0-2568 GCA_964546695.1 uncultured Muribaculaceae bacterium
TGCTCTTTTAATTGTAATATTTTGTCTTGTTAAATATTAATTAATTATGTATAATTAATTATAGATTAAGAAAGATTAATTTGGGTAGAAGAAGGGCAGTGGTGTTAAATCATGAATCATATCTATACAGGCCTTGATATTGGGAATGGGGAAATAAAGATAGTAGTTGTAAATGCGCTTGATAATGCTTATTATGTTTTAGCATCTACTTCTGTTAAAACATTAGGGTTAAAGAAAAATGTTATTTATGATGAGAAAAAATTAAAAAATTCTCTTATTAATGCTATTAAATTAACTGAAGGAAAAATAGGTATGAAGATAAGAGAAGTTGTTTTGACGCTTCCTGCTAATAGAGCTAGTATTACTATGGAAAATGGACTTGTTAATGTAAGAGGTGAAGAAGTAAGGGGAAGGGATGTAGATTCTGTAATAAAAGATACAGTGGAAGATACTTATGATAATACAAGAGAACTTGTTAGTTGTTTACCTATTTCCTTTACTGTTGATGATGAAGCTAGTGTTATTAATCCTTTAGGGGAGAGGGGGAAAAAGCTCTTTTTAAAAGCTGTTGTTGCATCTTCTCCTAAAGAAGAGATATACCCTTTCATAAATATAGCTAGAAGTGTAGGACTTAATATTACTGATATAATATATAATACTCAAGCTGATTATTATACTGTCTCTTCTAAAGAAAATGATCGTAAACTTGGGGTAATAGTTAATATTGGTGCTGATATTACTAGTGTAGGTATCTTTAATAAAGGGATAATGATTAAAAATTCATATGTTCCTGTTGGAAGTAGTAGTGTTGATAAAGATATATCCTTTATTTATAAGTTAGATTTAAAGGAATCTAGAAGGCTTAAAGAAACTTTTGCTTTAACTTCTTCTAGGTATGCTGATAGTAATGACAGTATTATTCTTACTAATAAAGAGAATAAAAAAATAACAATAAATCAGGTTCAAATATCAGAAGTTATTGAATCAAGAATAAAGGAAATATTAAAACTTGCAAAAAATGAAATAAATCGCTTAACAAAAAGAGAAATAAGTTATATAATTGTAGTAGGTGGTATTAGTGAACTGGCAGGTTTTAACTATGTAGTTGAAGAGACTTTGGGTAGTACCTCTAGTTGTTTTAATATGAAAGAGTTAGGTGCAAGACATAATAAATATACGAGTGCCTTTGGGGCTTGTAAGTATTTTGATAAAAAATGTATGTTAAAAGAGAAAGATATAAATATGTTTGGTCTTGATGAGATAGATAATTTTATATCACCTAAAAAGAGAAATGTAAATAATGATAATATGACAAATAAATTTTTTGGTCACTTTTTTGAAAACTAATTAAGGAGGAGCAATCATGGGAAATGGACTAGAATTAGATCAATTAGCGAAGATAAAAGTAATCGGCTGTGGTGGTGGCGGTGGTAATGCTGTCAATAGAATGGTAGAATCTGGAGTTAAAGGTGTAGAGTTTATTGTTGCTAATACTGATTTACAGGTGTTAAATAATTCTAAAGCTGATGTTAAAATTCAATTAGGAGCTAATTTAACTGATGGACTTGGAGCAGGTAGTAGACCAGATATTGGTAGGGAGGCCGCTTTAGAGTCTAAGAAAGAAATTGAGGATGCTTTAGCAGGAGCTGATATGGTATTTGTTACTTGTGGAATGGGTGGAGGTACTGGTACAGGTGCAGCACCTGTAGTTGCTGAGATAGCTCAAGCTCTTGGGGCTTTGACTGTGGCAATAGTAACTAAACCATTTACTTTTGAAGGTAAGAAAAGAATGGATAATGCTCTACAAGGTTTAGCTGAACTTGAAAAACACGTAGATACTTTGATAGTTATACCAAATGATAGATTAAGAGAAATTATTGATAAGACTACACCAATGTTAGAAGCTTTTAAAGAGGTAGATAATGTATTAAGAAGAGGTGTTCAATCTATATCAGATTTAATTGCTGTAGTTGGACTTGTTAACCTTGATTTTGCTGATGTACAATCAGTTATGAAAGATTCAGGTAGAGCGATTATTGGTATTGGTATTGGTGTCGGTGAAGAAAGAGCGATTGAAGCTGCTAAGCAAGCTGTATCTAGTCCTCTTTTGGAAACTAGTATTACAGGTGCTACAGATGCTATTATTAATATAACTGGTGGTGTTAATTTAACATTATTTGAAGCTGAACAAGCTGCAGAAGTTGTTAGAGCAGCATCAGGTAATGATATAAATACTATATTTGGTTCTGTTATTAATGAGAATTTATCAGATGAAGTAATTGTTACTGTAATTGCTACTGGTTTTGAAAGAAAAGAAAGAGAGAATACTAAACAACCTATATTCTCTAATACATCTCAATCAAGAAGAAGTAGTAGAGAAGGGATACCTCTACCAGATCCTGAAGATAATGATGACGATGATGGTGAGGTATTAGATGATAGTGATTATGATTTTCCTCCATTCTTAAGAGATAAGAACTTTTAGTGAAATAAAAATCGAAGTATAAAATATGCTTCTTTTTTTATTGACAAATGCTATCTTTTACGATACATTATAAATAGATAAGC
>CAZJKS010000135.1:0-2410 GCA_964546695.1 uncultured Muribaculaceae bacterium
ATAGTAACACACTACGATATTGGCAGAGCCAATAACGATGTGTGCAAAGGGAGAGCCCTTTTGAAACCCCATTTAAGCACTATATTACTAAATGTGTATTAATTGTATGTAGTAATATAGTGCCTTTTTTATTTCAACTTACGTTTCATAAAAAAGAAAAAGACTATCGCCACTTTCATTCGCTAAAGCGAACAAAACGTGCCACGTCTTTTTAAATGAAAACAACCTATGTGCTTTGATGACACTAGGTTATTTTTTTAATGAATTATTTATTATGGTGTTGCTCATTTAATAATTTAGCTGTTTCTTTATTTGCATTATCAATAGCTAAATATATAAATAATTCATATATTATTGTTATTACAAAGAAGCCAATTAATACATATGGGCTATTTTTTATATTTTCATTAAATGTATCAATAAACATAATGATTAAATAAATTATTCCATAAAATACAGTTGATAGAGTAGTCGTGTCATCAAATGACCTTTGAATTATTTTTGACTTATCTATGTCAGAGTCTTTTCCTCTTTTACTCCACTCTCTAATTACTAATATTAAAAGTAATATGAGTAGTGGTACGATAAACCAATATAGAGAACAAGCAAGTTTTGTTTTAATTATTAAGGCTATAATTAGACTAGCAATAATTAAAATATTAAATACAACTAATAAGCTATTTAAAATTTTAGTTTTTCGCATTTTTATTTCTCTCCTTTATTTCTATACTTTCAATAAGTTTAATAATCTCCCTTGATGTATTAATTTGATATTCTGTATCTTCTATTGTATGTAATAATAATTCTTTTTCTTTTTCAGTGATGTTTTCTTTATTTAAGTTTTCTTTACAAGATTCTACTAATTTTTCTGAATTGTTTATACTTCCTAAAACATTTAATCTTGCCTCATATAATTCTTCTTTGTTTAATTTAGAATAATAGTTTTTTATAAAAGGGTTAAGTGGACTGACTTCCATACCTAAACCTATCATATACATTAAATCTTGATAGTTAGCATCTATGTGATCGCATATTTTTCTTAACATTTTAGGATTAGGTATTTCAATTTCCCCAGATTCTATTTTAGAAAGTTGAGCATTACTTATATTAGCAATCTTTGCAAGTTGTCTTTGTGATAAACCAGCTTTTTCTCTTGCTTCTGCAATAATTTCGCCAACTTTTTTTTCTTGCATATTGACCTCCTTATGCAACAATAATAGCATAAATGTTAAAAAAAATCAACAATATTGGAGTTTTGTTTCAAAAAAAGTTGACAAGTTAGTAATTATCATGTATATTAATATGTGTTAAAAAAAATTAACGTTTCTTAACATTCGTTAATTAAATTATAAGAGAGGAGGAAATTTATGAATGATTAAAGACCAACTAAGAGTACCGCAGAGCATTTGGAAAGATAAATCTATTCCAAAGGAAGCCAAGTATATCTACTCTTACATTTATAGTAAAGGCTATAATAGATACTTTACAGATATAAATGTAGGGGAGATACAACAAACTGTTAGAATTACTAACAAGGGGTTGAGGAAAAATCTCGATAAGCTAGAACAAGCAAAATATCTAGTTTATCAAGAATATTCCAATGGTATGTATACCATAACTCTTAACTAAAGAGCTACCAAGCGTTAGTTAAGCAAGGTACAGTAAGATATAAGGCTTATGTTAGTACCTATCTTATGAAAATAAGATGAATTAAAGATAATCCTAAAGGGAGGATTTAAAACAAGCCCTATGGGGAATATTGCTGTTTTGATGGAGTGCTTGTAGTGAATACAGGTTTTTTTGTTGTCTAAAAAAGAAAGGAGAATGATTACTTGAAAAGACTTAACGATGAAGATATTTTAAAAAGTAATGTTGATACTATATCACAATTTTATATTTTAGATTATTTAAAGAAGAATCTTAATATTAGTGAATTTAATGTTTATTTAGTAGATAGTAATAAAATAAAAGTTACTGATAAAAATGACGAAGTGTTATATTTCAGTTATGATAAAGAAAATAAAAATGTAGTTTATGAAGAAGAAATTAAAGAATTAGATAGAACAATGGAGATGTGAGGAATGATATAACTTGAAATATATAATTGTTCCTAACATCGTTTGTGAAAATAAAAATTTGAACTCAACAGAAAAACTTGTAATGGGAATGATTTGCTCTTTAAATTATAAAGGTAATGACTGTTTTGCCAGTAATGAGTATTTGGCTAAAAGAATTAATGTATCTAAAAGAACTATAACATCAGTTTTAGCAAAGTTAAAGAAAGAGGGGTTAATTAAAATAGAATATATTAATCATACTAGAAAATTATATGTTACAGAAACGGGGTGGAAAAATACTTCCATAGGTGTAGAAGAAAATTGCTAGTCCACTAGAAATATATTTCCACCAT
>CAZJKS010000136.1:0-2405 GCA_964546695.1 uncultured Muribaculaceae bacterium
TATTGATGGAAATACCACTCTCAGCTCGTATTGAGAACCACACGTACCCTTTATACAACAAGAAAGATTGTAATTCCAAACAACCACCCTCAGGCGAACTCCGAAGAACAGGTCTTGCACTTAATCTTGAGAAAGTCGAAGATTTATGTATCGTAGTTATTGATGGAGAACAAGCTGTTAGTCTAGTCGAAAGATTGATCGACGAAGACCCCGAAGCAATTACAGACTACATTGTTAGAACTCCAACAGGTTATCACGTATATTGTAACTTAGGAGTTTGTCCAGTATTCATGAACATAAATACAGACTGTTACGTTAGTCCAAGTTATAGTGTCAGTGTTTATTGTAGTATAGAACGTACACCGATCGCAGTCACACTAGAACATTCTCTCATCTTATATCAGAGACGTAATTTCGAATTCACAGTCGTTCAAGGAAATATCGAGAACCCTCTTCGTCGAACGCTGACAGATGTACTACGAGACTTAGACATTAGGATTAGTCCAGTACAACTTAGAAGGTTCGAAGACATTAAACGTGCTCATAAGTATGACGGAAGACTTACTGATGATATTAGTGAACTTGTACTCGAGGCCTTAGTTCCGATTCAAGTCGATGATTCTGATTTCGAAAGAAACGACGAAGCAATGTTAGAACATGAAACAGTGAACTATATGATAATGTTTCCAGCAGTGAATACGTTGAATGGTGTCTTTACTAGACGTGCATATAATATTCTTGGTTTCGAAGCAGACATAGACATCGTACAAGATTTCTCGTATTACAAAAGCAACGAATATATCTTGATAGAGATCATCAAAGTTCAGAACCCAGCTTATTATGATCAATACCTTAAACATGCTCTGTATGCTAGTAAGGTTATCAACGAGATTGACTTAAATGACCCGTTCACACTAACTAGCCTTAGAACTAAAGCTCCAACCTATGACACAGAAACTGACATCATTGCTGACTTATCGAAATTAATCAGGTACATAGATAATGGGTCCATGATGTATCTTTTCAAGACATTAGACCCGTTAACAGATAGAATGATGATTCAACACACGAAAGCTTCACAGATGAAACGTATGTTATCAACCATATATTTACCTAAACTAACACCTGATAAAAGGAAACGTAGAACTGTCTTTGATGTCTGTATTGATAACCTTGCTGAGTTATCAGTACTAGGTATAAAGTTCACTGGTGACATGTATGATGATAGGTTCTACATTATGTTCCGTGGTTATAAATACACTGTACAACCAGAATGTAACCGTAGACTTATCGACCCGTTCCTTACGTTCGTCTGGCATGATATTTGTAACAGTGACTCTGCGCTCTACACCTATGTTATGAACTGGGTTGCTTACATCATTAAGAATCCTGGTAAAAGAACAGAGACAGCACTTATATTAAAAGGTGCTCAAGGTATTGGTAAGAGTATTTTCACGAACACGGTCTCAGAATTATTAGCAGGCTATGCGTTACCAAACGTTACAGACATTCGTGAGATAATCGGGAAGAACAACGGGATCATTGAAGGTCATATGCTCATTGTAATGAACGAGATGCGTAATTATGGTGAATCTTTCATGGCTAACTTCGATACATTAAAAACACGTATCACAGACCCAGTCTTACATATCACACAAACAGGAGAACCTGTACGAGATGTTGAGAACATTACCAACTACATCTTCGTGTCTAATCATGCACGGCCAATATACATCGAACCAGGTGACAGAAGATATGTTGTCGTTGAATGTAGTGCAGCTCATAGAGGTAACTTTGAATTTTGGGAAACTCTATGTGCAGGTATGGACCATGAGTTCTACTCGCACCTCTTCACGTACTTCAGTAACATGAATATCGAGTCATTCAACCCACGTGACATACCACAGAGTGAGTCTAAGCAACGGATGATTGAATTAGGTCATTCAGAACTCGAAGAATGGTTATGTTCTTATTACGATAAACTTTGTAATGGTATGAAGGTGATTGATGCGAATGACCTTAAACCAACGTTCATCAGGATAAAGAGGTTCAAGTTGTTTATGAACGATCATTGTAACCGTGAAGTTCGTGAAGTCGACAACAAAAGAATATCCTACTATGTACTCAAACCTGAATACCAGGAAATATATCATCAAACACGTCTTTGAATAAACATCGGTTTTATTTTTATAAAATATAAATCATATGTGGTCTAAACCTTTAACTCATCGTGTATTACAAGGGTATATAGAAGATATATATTGGTTACTAGACTTGTACTTAGATTTCAATAATCAAGTCGAGTTAGCTGACCTGAAGTTATGGATCGATGATACACCTATTACATTATCTAATGTACTCACTCATAAACAAAATACACTATATGAACAAATCACTAAACTATT
>CAZJKS010000137.1:0-2402 GCA_964546695.1 uncultured Muribaculaceae bacterium
TCCCATAGGCCCCTTGCAAAAATGATTTAACATTTTTTTCTCGCATAAATAATATACCATATGCTACTATCTATGTCAAACTATTTCCAGTATCTTTTTTATAAAATTTTTCAATTATTTTTTCAAAATAAGAATATACTGATTTCAATAGTTCATTATTATTATAATAATCTTTATGATAAATTATTCTATTATAAAATAATTTATTAATATCTTTCCTAACATTTTCCTTAATGCCATCACTAATCACAATTTCATCAAACATATAAAGAGTATAGGTAAGCTGCCTAATTCTTGAATTAGTTAACTTATTATTTCTCATTTCTTTACCAATATTACATTTTTTTAGATAACTAATTATTTTATAAGAAACCGGATAATTATTATCTTTACTAACCAAATCACTTAAAATACAAGAATTATGTGCCACCGCATTTCTTAACTTAACAATATCACGAAGTATATATACATCTCTACTTTCTTCTCTTAATCCATATTCTTTAGTATAAAAATCATAAAAATTTATAAGTTCTCCAAAAGTAATAATCTCAAGAAACTCCCATATAGGAATATTTTCAAGTTTCTTATCTTTATCAATATCATATTTAGAAAAAATTTTTTGATAATACTCACTTCCAACTTTTTTAAAAATACTATTATGAAGTTTTTTCGGTGACTTATTATCATTAAAGTCTTTATCTAAATATAAATTAACTATTCTATAACCATCCTCTTCATCTATATTTTCAATAGTATTTAATATTTTTATTTTTAAATAATGTTCTATATTTATAATCATCTTAAACAAAACTAATCTAACTCTATAATCAATAATAGACAAGTCTTTTAAATAAGCAAAGTCCAAATCTAAATATCTTCCTTCAAACTTACCTGCAGGTATTGGATACTTATCAAAGTTATGTTTATATGATGTTAAATTATAATAATTATTATTATCTTTAAGATACTTAAGAGCATCACTTTCACTAATATAATTAAACTTTATATTCTTATTTTTTAAATATGAAATCATTTCATTAACACACAACATAGGTTTTAACTGTTTTTTATCTTCTAATTCAACCATTTAATTCCCCCTGTTTAAAAAAAATAGGACGCATCAAAAACACGCCCACTAAAACTTCATTACAACTATAATATATCACACTCGAAATTTATAAATCAATAAATTCTATTTAATTTTCTTTATTTATTTTATGCTCGATACTTTTTACCAACTGCCTACTAGCTTCCACCTCACCAACACTACGATTAGTAAATTCTGCTATTTCACTAACATTAGCATCAGATGAAAGATTATATCTACTTGCATGAATAATCTTACTAATAGTTATCAAAGCTTCATTCATATCATGTTCATCATGAATTACATCTCTAATACTATCACCAACAATTTCAATTATTTTCTTAGGTTCTTCTGCCAATTTAACATTATCTTTAACCTCGTTAACCAAACCTAATGAATACATCTTATGAACCATATTTTCAATTTGCAAAGACACTGGCATTTTTACCTTTGCCCATAAACAAAAAGCATAATCAAAATCTAAAGTTATACCAAACTCTGCTAATATAGACATCATAGTTTGTACTTTAACATTAATATCTTTACTACTAAAGTCAGGATTTTCTTTATAAAATAACTTATATATCTCTATTAGTGTTTTATCATTGTCATTAATTATAATAGGACTTACATTAGATAAATTAGAAATATATTTCATAATATCGCTTAAATCATCAGTATATTTTTTTATATTACCTGTTTCATCAAAATAATTTAGTTCTAATCCTAAAACAGAATCATATTTTATTTTAAATTTTTGTGAATCTTTCATAAAACTAAACCAATTAGAAAGACCAGTACCATATATATGAGTATATCTAACAGTTTCAGAGCCATTTTTGTTACAAAAATAAACCTCAAGTGATTCTTCCTTATAATCTCTCAATATAGTTCTTAAAATTGTTACATTTTCTATCATATTATCATGTTTATGATTATCTACAAAGTCTCTTATCATAAGCCTAACTTCTTCTTCATCTATATCTTCTCTTAAAGGAACACCTTCATATTTAATTTCTATACTTCCATCATCAAAATTAAGTGTTTCACTAAATCTTACTGTTTCCATAGTTTCTCCTCCATTTGATTACTTATTATATATCATAAATACTATTTCTACAACATAATTTACTACAAAAAAAGAGGACCCCACAGAATCCCATAGGCCCCTTGCAAAAATGATTTAACATTTTTTTCTCGCATAAATAATATACCTGTCAAACTATTTTCAGTATCTCTTTTATAAATTTTTCAGTTATAATATCCTTTAGATAAAATACCCCTAACTAATATCAATACTACTATTAATAGGAAC